>JASHPD010000176.1 GCA_030038315.1 Acidobacteriaceae bacterium | reverse complement strand
TGCCTGGCGTCTTGAAACTGGCATCCTCGCAGCTCCTCGCCGATCCAGCTTTCGGCTCCGCCTTCGGCTTGACAGGAATCGACCCGCAGCTTCGCCATGAGAAAAGTGCAGCAGCAGCCAGCGGCATTTAATAAGTATCCACCTTGAGGCGGAACCTCGCCTGCTACTATACGCGGAAACTTATGGGTAATTAAAAGATTTCCATGCGCTTACAACGCAAACCTGGAATTTCGGGATCGACCAGCAGTTTTCGAAAAATCTAGCCCTCCACCTTATGTACGTCGGAAGCGAGTCTTACCACTTGGGAACTATCATCGATCAAAACCCTGGAATCTACTCGGCCAATGCTGCGATCAGCGGGGAGCGCCTGACTTATCCGAACTTCGGTGAAATTTTGGAGGAAACCAGCCTCGGAACATCTCCTTATCATTCCCTGCAGGTTGGCCTGGAAAAGCGTTTGTCTCATGGCTTTCAGATCCGATCAAACTTCACATGGTCCAAGGTAATCGACTTATCTGCGACGGGAAACATAGCCGTTCAGGGGGGCCTTCCTAACCCATTCGATATTCCCTGGAACAGAGGCATTTCACAGTTGAATGTTCCGTTTGTGTCGACCAGTTACTTTGTATATGATGTGCCGTCTTTTCAGGGCTGGAACGGAATTGGGAGAAATTTCCTCGGAGGCTGGGAAGTGAGTGCGATCATCAATGCCTATAGCGGCTCGCCGTTTGGAGTCTCCGGAGGCGTGGACGGCAATGATGCTTCGGCATCGCAACAGTACGGTGACCGTGCCGACTCTGTTCCCGGCGTTCCAGTCAACGTTCATTCGGGTAGCCAACAGCATTGGCTGAATCAGTACCTAAATCCCGCGGCGTTTGTACCAAATTCTCCGGGCACTTTCGGCGATACCGGAAGGAATCCGTTTATATCTCCGACGGTGAACAGCACCGATGCCGCCTTCATGAAAAACTGGACGGTTGGCGAGCGGTATGGAATTCAGTTCCGCTGGGAGATGTTCAATGCATTCAATCATCCAAGTTTTGGAACTCCTAATACGAATCCGACAGCATCTAATTTCGGACAAATCACCTCGACAGGAGCAATTCCGGCACGAGTGATGCCGGCAGCGCTTAAGCTGAAGTTTTAGCGTCTGAGTATGCACGAAGATCTGCAAGGAAAGACATCGCAGGCAATGGAAAATACAGACGGCGCGTGCAATTGCAGCAGGAACGTGCCGTCTGCAATCGGTAAAGCAGCGGGGAAATGTTACGGTCTGGGCCGCTGCCGATATTGAATCATGGCGATACGGCGAGTCGCTGATCGTTCCAATGCAAAAGAGAGAAGAATTTAGAATGGATGATAGACGGCGCTTCAACCGCCGTGCCGTAATGACGGGCGCTCTGAAGGCATTTGTTGCAGCTCACATTTTGCCTGCATTTGGCGAGGAAACGGCAGCATCGGCGACCCCACTTCGCTGCGTCAATATTATGAACTTCATACGCGCTGAGGAACCGCGGGAACCGATGGATCTGATGCTTCCAGTAAGGGAGCAGATGGCTGCAATTCGGAAACACGGGTTTGCCGCGACCTGGCTGTTGCAATATGATGCGCTCGTGGAGGGGCCTTTCGTTGAATTTCTCAAGGATGAAATGCCGCCGAACCACGAAGTGGGCATCTGGTTCGAGATGAACCGCAGGATCTGTGATGACGCAGGGATTGCCTGGCGCGGAAATCCAGCCTGGGAATGGGATTATCACGTGCCGGTTGCTTATGCCATTGGTTATCCGCCGGCGGAGAGAAGAAAACTGGCGGACACGGCCATGGACACCTTTCGGCGTATCGTTGGGAGGGATGCAAAGACAGTGGCCTCCTGGAATCTCGATGCGGTGAGCGTGGCGCATTTTTCCGATGTTCACAAGGTGGATGCTTTTGGAAACTGCCGCGATCAGCTAGCGACGGATGGCTTCACGATCTGGGGTGGTCCAATCGCAGGGTACTATCCAAGCCGTCAGAATGCCTGGAGTCCCGCGGTTGAAAGAAAGAATCAGATATCTGCCCCGATCTTTCGCCTGCTGGGACAAGATCCTGTCTATTATTACGACAACACACTGCCGTATCCGGACACGATGGAGCCTGTGTGGCCATCCGGACAGTCGGAGACATTCGTCAATCGATTTCTGGAGATGATTGCGCGCGGGACAACGCAATCGCTCGCTTATGCGCAGCTTGGGCAGGAGAACAGCTTTGGGTGGCCGAGGATGCAAATGGCGTATCCCATGCAGATGGAAAAGCTGGCGCAAATCTCGAAAGGGAATGACCTGATTATCGAGACAATGGGAGAAACAGGACGGCGTTTTCAGCGCGCTTTTGCATCGACGCCAGCTCAGGCTCAGGTGATGCTGAGCGACCCATTCGGCAAGAAGGATGCGCCACAGCGTACTGTGTGGTATCAGAGCAAGCACTTCCGCGCAAATCTTCATTTCCGCGCCGACCAGTTTTATCTGCGGGATCTGCATGTATACAGAGATAGCTATCCTCAGCCTTATCTCAATGAGGTTGCTCAAATGCACGGCATTGAGCAACGAATGCTGGCAGTGCTGGATGGCTATCACTGGAGTGATGGCGCAGTGAAGGCCGGTCACGAGACTGGCCTGCGCGCCATGGGACATTTTTCTCTGGTCGAGAATAATGGAGAAGAAACTTCGCTTCGCATGAAGAATGTGCCTGATGTCAATGAGTCAGGCACAGTATTGCGAACTATGATTCCCTTATCCGGAGGGCGGCGATTCGACGTCATTTTCGACGAGCGCGAAATTGAGTTACGCGTGAACAATGCGCCAAAACAGGCGCGGCTGGTTCTGAACTTTGAATGGGCGGCAGAACGCAGCGCCCTGCGAGCGGTCTCTGCGAACCAACTGCACTATCAATTTCGCGGCTTTGATTATCAGATGAGGATTGCGAATGGCACGGCGTCGAAGACCGCGCAAGGAGTGAAAATCGTTGCCGGAGGACCTGCATTGCGCCTGCTCATGTCTCATGATGGGTGATGGGACAGCCGCCATCGGCCAATGCGAGACGGAGACGCTGAAGCATAAACCATGCCGACTTCTGAGTAACGCCAACGTGCCGCGACAGCTCATAAGAGCTAACGCCATTCTTGCAATTCGCCAACAGCCAGATGGCAATGAGCCATTTATCCAGCTTGATTGCCGATTCTTCAAAGACGGTCCCAACCTTGACGGAAAACTGTTTACGGCATCCCGCACACTTCCACCGCTTCACGCTCGCCAGCCAGTAACTCTTGTCCGACTCGCAATAAGGGCAAAGACGCTTGCCATCGGGCCAGCGCATTGCGGCAACGGCATCAATGCAGGTCTGCTCGTCTGCGAAGTGGCGGATTGCATCGGAGAGTGACTTGATTTTGTCCATGACTCACCTACACAGACAACACTACTCTCACAGGTTGGGTTAGTCAAGTATATTTATGCTCTTACATGGCTTCAACAAATGGAAACACGGCCGCGCTTATGCAGCCGGTCGGAGAACGAGACCACTAAGACCACTAATGGATACGATGAGGGATGTGTAGCAGTGATGGTGGCCAGGGACGCCACCACATTCGCGTGTAACATTATTTATTTTCAATAACTTAAGATGGATCCAATATACTTGGCTCACCAATGAACGGAGCCAAAGCCGGGGGACCTAAAAGATGTTTACCGCGCTGTTCTGTGGCAAAATTCGGGCCCATATGCCACAAAAACAAACAAATATATGGAAGAACTGACGGACCGTACGATTCCTACGCCCGCGCAAGGGATCGGGTGAGTCAAGTATGTTGCTCCCCTTAAGATTTATATCCTGAAAAATTGCCCCCAGAGTTGCCCCTTCGACACGCTCGCAATATCGTCATCGCAGCGTCGTGATTTATTGCGATTACCCCCTTAGAAATGAAACGAATCAGGAGCGAAAAATGTAGCGATATTAGATAAATTATCACTTAGGCATAATTCTGCTAAACTCTCTATATGGATCCTGTCCGCAATCCATATGCTCCTGGTGCAGGCAGCCGCCCGCCCGAATTGGCGGGCCGCAATGACATACGGAAAGACCTTGAAATTCGCTTGCAACGGCTACGCCTGGGGCGTCCTGCCAAGAGCATGATACTGGTCGGCCTCCGTGGCGTGGGCAAGACAGTGCTGCTCGATCAGATGCGAAGAGACGCAGAGGCAAACGGCCTTCAGACGGTTCGCATTGAGGCGCCGGAAAATCGGTCGCTTCCTGCTTTGCTTGCTCCCTCGCTCAGGCTGATCCTCCTGCATCTGAGCAAGAAAGAGGCGGCGAAAGACTATGCCGTCCGAGCGCTGAGAGCACTGGCTGGTTTTGCAAGCAAGCTGAAGCTGGCCTACCACGACATCGAGGTTGGTCTCGATTACGATCCAGAGCCGGGATTGGCTGACAACGGCGACCTTGAGCTCGACCTGGGCACGTTATTGATGCAAGTTGGCATGGCAGCCAAGGCAGACGGAACAGCCGTCATACTCTTTATTGATGAACTCCAGTATGTGGAAGAGGCGCAGATTGCGGCTTTGGTAGCCGCTCTACATCGCTGCGCACAGGAGCAACTGCCTGTGACGATAGTGGGAGCCGGACTTCCGCAGTTGCGTGCGCGCATGGGCGAGGCCAAATCCTACGCAGAACGGTTGTTTGATTTCCCGGAGATTGGACCGCTCAGCAAGGCGGATGCAAGGGACGCCATTGTTCGGCCTGCCGAGAATGAGGAAGTTAAAATCGAGGCACCCGCGGTTGACCTCATCGTTGAGAAGACGAAAGGTTATCCGTATTTTCTTCAGGAGTGGGGAAAGCACGCATGGGATGTCGCTCCTGCAAGTCCTATCCGTAATGAAGATGTTGTGAACGCCTCGGACGAAGCGGTAGCGGCACTCGACGAGAGTTTTTTCCGCGTACGATTTGATCGGCTCACGCCGACTGAAAAGAAATATCTTCGCGCCATGGCGGAACTCGGCCCGGGCCCACATCGGTCGGGAGACATTGCGGAAATGCTGGGACGAAAGGTCAGTTCGCTAGGCCCGACACGCGCTGGGCTCATTGCCAAGGGAATGATCTGGAGCCCGACTCACGGTGATACGGAGTTCACGGTTCCGCTCTTCGACGAATTCATGAAGCGGATCATGCCCGGCGACGAATGGACGAGAATCGGCGAATAGCTAACTAGTACGCACCCCGGTCTCCTACAGGCACCGCAGTCTCACTTGCACGGAAGAACGCTACTGAGGAGTTTGCGCCAGCGAGTTAGCAAACGATTCCAGCGGCTCGAATCGAACTGTCAGTGAGCCGTAGTTGCGAATAAATACTTTGTTTACGTCCGCAGAAAGAACGACATTTTCACCCGATGGATGTTGCCGCCTGAAGGCTTCCAGATTGACCGGATCGAATTTGTCCGCGGACCACTTACACTCGATCGCAATGGGAGATTTGCGTCTGCCGGAGAGAACAAAGTCAATTTCGTGCCCGCGCTTGTCCCTCCAATAGCCAATCTCTCTGCTCTGGAGCGCTGCCGTCATTTCGTTCAGCACAAAGTGCTCCCACAAGATTGCCCACTTTCCGGCGAGTTCCTGCGATCGCTCCAAGATAAGACAAGAGATTTGAACAAAGAAAGCGCATACGACGATTCATATCTTCTCCCTGGCTCTGCCTTGCTTTCAGAACTCCATCGGCCCGGCACACTCGCCCGTACGCAGCGATGCACAGCTCAATTCCGTTGAGAACCGAAATCGACCCGACCAGCTTCATTCATGGGCGATGATGGCCGGTAATGAATGTGCTTGTTCTGGATTGGCCATTCCCAGTTCTATGTCTTGCGAATCTGGCGTGTCGATGTCAATCGGGGACGCCTGCGTCATTGCAAGAACGCGTGCCCGCGACCGCGTCTATCGCTTGCCGCTCGGCGGCATCCATGGGGTTATGCGGCCGAATTGGAGAGAGGCTTTTCGGCCAAGTAGACATGGCGCAGAAGGCGGCGCTCAGATGTCAGCTCGTGGACGCAGGCGAGGAATCGCTGCAGGCCTTCGTAGCGGTCCGGGCCTTCAAGTGCGGTGAGTTGCTCGTGCCTGCGCTCGCGGGCTTCGTGCCACAGCTTTGCGATGACGGCGGCTTGTTCGGAGGTATCGCTGACGGACAGGACAGTGAAGCCCGCCGCGGCGAGGAGACGCTCATTCTCGCCGGGTGGGCTGAAGAAATAAGGGCCGATGGAGCTTCGGGTGACGAGTTCGATGTGCGAGATCACACCGCCGATGATGAGGGCGTCACTGAAAAGCAAGCGGGCTCCTGGGCAAAGGATGCGGAGGAGCTCTTTCAGAACGCTGAGGCGCTCTGGGATATGACAGAGCGCATCGTTTGCGAAGGCAGCGTTGAAGCTAGCGTCCGCGAAGGAAAGGGGCTTGGACACGTCGCATTGCTCGAACCGGGCGACGCGGTCCAGTGCGGAGGCAGCCACGAGATGAGTGGCGTTGGCAATCGCATGCGGGTTAATGTCCAGACCGGTGATCTGGCAGCCCAGACGCTTCGCGAGGTAGATTGCGTAGAGGCCCGATCCGCAGCCGACATCGAGCACGCTGGAGTCGCTGTTCAGCTTGAGGAGCACTGGGATGAGATCCGACTCGTCGGAATTAACCCAGCTGGTCTGTCCGAGGTCCTGTCCATAGGTGTCGATTCGGATTATGCGGTAGAGGTCGTCCTCTAGCTTGGCGTATGCATTGTTGTACAGGTCCACCTGGCTGGGCATGCGAGCTCCTTTCGCGAAGACCCATGAGTGCTATTTCCGGGGCGAGCGTCAACCGTATGTCAAATCGGCGCATTATCTGACCTCGATAATATATCCGTCAGGATCGCGGATATTGCAGCGAATCTCGCCGTACTTCGGGATCGGCTCCGTGATGAACTCCGCGGCTTATCCGGGGTCAGCCCACCCCCAACGTTCAGAATCATCCAGACTCTGGACGAGTTGTCGGCCAGCATTACCCTTGGCTGTGCCAAATCACGCTGGGGCGACGTTAGGCGGTCACTCGCCCAGAACCCCGGTTTTGGGTCAGTGAGTTAGTTGGTGGTTTGGAATGAACGGGCCCCAATCTCAACATGCAATCCAACAGGTGCCCGTACAGAGCCATTCCTACTCGGTCCGTAACGCCTGCATGGGATCGATGGAGGCGGCGCGCCGTGCGGGCACAAACGCCGCCATAAGGCCGCACACCGCAAGCAGCACCGAAACCGTAACGACGGTGAGTGGATCATGCTGGCCTACGCCAAACAGAAATGACTTGAGAAGCCGCGTTGCGATCCAGGCGCACGCGAGCCCGAGGAGCAGCCCCCAAACCACCAGCGCCGCGGCATTTCTCAGAATGAGCAGCAGCACATCGCTTCGCTCCGCTCCCAGCGCCATGCGTATGCCCACCTCGCGCCTGCGCCGATTCACTGAGAACCTCATCAACCCCGACAATCCCACCAGCGCCATGATCAACGCAATCCCTGCGAACACAGTCAGCAGCGAGGTCTGAAAGCGTCGTCGCGCCGTGGCGATCGAAACCAGATCTCCCATCGTATGAATATCTGTTGCGGCAAGGCTCGGGTCGATCGACTTCAGCGTGGCCCGAATCTCGTTCTCAACTGTTGCCGCAGGCAGCACGGATCGCACAGCAACAGACTCATCACCGAAATCGTAACTCGTGTTGTACATTTGCGACATCGGTTCTGTCTCAAGACTCATGTGGCGAACATCAGCAACCACGCCGACAACTGTTGACCAATGTTCATGTTTTTCATCCGTACTGATTTTTCCGCCGATAGGGTTACGATTCGGAAAATACGTCGCCGCGAATTTCTGACTGATGATCACAGGCCTGTTGTTCGTAACAGATGCGTCCGCATCAGTAAAATAACGTCCGCTAATTAATGGAATCTGCATAGCTGCAAAGTAATGCGGCGTGACGCCACGCCCTTCTGTTTGTTGAAAATCCCTATTTGGAAATCCTTCGACCCACAGAAAACCAATACTCTCTGAATTGGATAGCGGAAGATTGCTGACGCCTCCAGCGGCCCGCACACCGGGCAATGCCTCAAGCTTTGTCATCAGATCCTTGTAAAAAGCGACATGCTGTTCGGGCTTGCTGTACCGCTGGTCCAGGCTCACATGGAACGTTACCGCAGAGCGGGTAAACCCTGTGTCCACTGACTCGACGTTGATATAGCTGCGGATCAGCAGTCCCGCTCCCGTCAGCAGCACCACGACCATTGCCGTCTGCGCAACTATCAACGCACTCTGCAATCGGCTGTGTCCGGCGGAGCTTCCACGCATGGCGTGCGATTTCAGAAACTCCGTCAATTCCATCCGTGAAGCGCCAATCGCAGGCATCAACCCCGCCAGCAGACTCGTCAAAAGCGACGCGCCGATCGCAACCAGAAACACCCGTGCATCAAGAGACGCCTCGTTCAGCCGCGGAATATTTCCGGGATCAAGCATGGGCAGCAATCGGAGAAAGAACACTGCCAGCACAATGCCCACCACACATCCGCCAACACCAACCAGCATCGATTCGGCCAGCAACTGCCGCACCATGCGGCCACGGCCCGCGCCCAGCGCGGCGCGTACACCCAGTTCGCGGGATCTTTCGGCGGCGCGCGCCAGCAGGAGATTGGCAACATTCCCGCAGGCAATCAGCAACACCAGGCCAACCGCGGCCAGCAGCAATTGCATCAGCGGACGCACGGGTCCAATGGAGATTCCGGTGAAACTTTCGACGAGCGCGCCCCATTCGCGCGGGAGACCGGCATCTCTTGGATCAGCCGCGTATTCCTTATCGAGCCGTGCCATGATGCCGGCCATTTCCGCCTGCGCCTGATGAATGGAGACACCGGCACGAAGCCGCGCGATCGAAACATTATTCCCAAGAGCCCGAGAGGACTTTGCTTTTGCATCAAGCGCAAGAGGCACCCAGACCTGCGTGGACTCGATATGGGAATCTCCATAGGGAAGATCAGTCTTGAAGGGATACTCAAACTCCGGCGGCATCACGCCGACGATCTGATAATTCGCGCCGTCCAGCCGAATGGAGCGGTTCATCACATCCGGTCTAGCTCCGAACATTGAAACCCAAAGCGAATGGCTGATGATGGCAACCTTCGCGTGTGCGGATTGATTTTCTTCAACGCTGAAGGTGTGTCCAAGCTCAGGCGTTGATTGCAGGGTCGAGAAAAAATCCTCGTCTACCCGCGCGCCACCTATACGCTGCATTGTGCCCTGCTGCGTTACGCTGAATTGAGCTTGTTCGAAGTTGCTCATATCCACATAGGATCTGGCCTCGCGCTTGAGATCGTAGAAGTCTCCGTAGCTGGGGCAGATGACTTCCACGGGAATTTTGAGGGCAGGATTGGGTGAAAACAGATAAACCAGCCGCTCAGGGTCTCCATAGGGAAGCGATCGAATCAGCACCGCGTTCACCAGGCTGAAAATGGCTGTGCATGCGCCGATACCGAGAGCGAGCGTGAGCACCGCGGTTATGGTGAAACCGGGACACCTACTCAATGTGCGCAGGCCATAGCGCAAATCTTGAATAGCTTGCTCCACCCATAACAGACATCGTTCGTCGCGGTGCGCCTGTTTGGCTTGCTCCACACCTCCGTAAGCGCGTCGTGCGGAGAGTTGTGCTTCCTCGGGTGACATTCCACGGCGTTCGAAATCATCGGCGAGCTGGGTGAGGTGCGATGCGACTTCGCGCGCTAGATCCTCTTCAGCGCGCTTGCTGCTGAGCAGATTGCGAAGCCTGGCAAAGATTCTTCTCCAATGCGCCATGTTACTGTTCCTCTGCCAGCAGCTTTTCCACCACGCTGGCCATCTGGCGCCAGCGTTCGGTTTCTTCTTCGAGCGCCTTCAATCCTGCTTTGGTGATGGTGTAATACTTCGCTTCACGGTTGTTTTCCGTCTTGCCCCAGGAACTGCGGGTCCAGCCGTGCTGCTCAATCCGGACGAGTGCCGGATAAATAGTGCCCTGGTTGAGATTCAAGGCGTACTCTGACACCTGTTGTAGCCTGCTGGCAATGCCATATGCATGTTGCGGGCCCATGGTCGCAAGGGTGCGGAGGATCATAAGGTCGAGAGTGCCTTGCAATACCTGGATGGACATTTTCTTCACTTGGCAATCAAGTGAACACTGCTATCTCTTGAATGTCAAGTGGAATCGCAAAACAAGGTTGAAGCATGGCTTACACAAGGAGGAAAGCCCTCTACTGTTGACTTCAGAGCGTGGCACGCATTGACAGGTTTCTGGGGGATGGTCGGTAAACTTCCGCCTTGCCGGTCACTCGCCCAGAACTCGAATTCTGGCTCGATGAGCGTCCAGTTCTCTCGATAATATCGGGGCTTGTCGCGATATTATTTGAAACATTCGTTTCAAATATGCTAGCGTTTTTCTATGAGTCGCACTGTCGATGAAAAACGGCCCCGCGAGTTGTTTGGAAAAATCATCCGGCATGCCGCGCGACACGGTCTCGCGGCGCTGTCCTTGCGCCCTTTGGCAAAGGCAGTAGGGGCAAGTCCCCGCGTCTTGCTCTACCACTTCGGCTCAAAGGAACAATTGGTTCACCTGGTTTTTTCCGAACTCCGGAGCCGCCAGTGGGGAGTTCTCAGCAATATTCAGGCCCAAACGCTTGATGAAGCTCTCCGCGTGGCGTGGAAGCAAATGATCAAACCTGGATCTCTTGTCTGGTTTCGCCTCTTCTTTCAAGCGTACGGAGAGGCCATGCAACGTCCGAAAGAGTTCAATGAATTTCTCCGGACCATGACAGACGACTGGTTGCTATGGTTCGCGAAAAGCCTTGAGGCGCAGTCGAACACTCCGCGAGACACTGCTGTGCTGGCAACGGCGATCCTTGCGGGTTTTCGCGGCTTTCTGATGGATTATTGCGCCACGAAGGACCGTGTGAGGGTGAATCGTGCTGTCGAAATGTGGATCGCGGACGTGAGTCCAATGGCAGTGGAGAATCGGAATTGAGCGCGCAAATGGACCAGGCTCGCCGGTGGCTTGTTATTGAGGGATTGCTCGTGGCGTTAGGAGTGCCCATGCTCCCACTTTCCAAGTGGGAGCATGAGTTTTCGAGCGTTGGACATCTTGTTGGTTATGAGGCGATCTGGTGGGGACTGGTTGCGTTCGTACTTGTTCAGACAGTTGTTCTTGAACGAGACCAACTGTCCTCACTAGGATTCCGCGGAGTGCGATTAATCGAACTGATCGCAGGCGTCGGGGTCGGGATTCTTGCCCTTGCAGGCTTGGCGTTTCTCTATTATTGGGCGCTGCCACGCTTTCATCTGGGTGAAAGCTCCCAGATGCGCCAACTAACGCAAACTCCCGCCTGGTGGCGAGCAATATCGGTGATCCGCGCAGCAGTAAGCGAAGAGATTCTGTTCCGCGGGTATGCCATTAGCCGTATTCGCGTACTTACCGGGAGCCTCCCGCTGGCTTCGATTCTTTCGTGGACCGTGTTCACGGTGGCGCATGTAGGGCCCTGGGGGTGGGGACACCTGCTTATTGCAGGTTTCGGTGGGCTGATACTGACATTGGCGTTTCTCTGGAGAGGAAATATTTGGGTATCCATCGTTGCGCATGCCGTGATTGACGGGGCGGCGGTCCTATCCTGATTTACCTTCTGAGGACTGAACGCAACGTTGTGGAGATCTCTGGCTCGATTCGATCGTCGCGTCGATCTGAATCCAGTGATGGTAGCCACGTTCCGAGCCAATTGTCGGCAAAGGGAATGCTTGCCGGTGACTCGGGGATCAATCGCGTTTCAGCATCGGATTAGGCTGGAAACGGGGTCGTATTGGGCCTGAACATCGCGAGGGGATAGATGCCGCCGCTGCCGCTGGAGTGCCTCGACAAGTGCGTCCGATGCACGGCAGCTGTTCACATATATTTTTCTTGACACCGGGGATAAGGCTCGCGATACTGTGCCTTTCCCGATCTGAGCAACCAAGAAAATTTCTGGGCACCTCGGCGCGAGCCTCTCAAGAAGCTGGGATCGCAGAGGCCAGCACGAATGAGCTTCACTCTATATCCAGCTTCCCCTCTCTAAATCCATCGGGCCAGGCCACGTCCAGCCACAGGCACTTGTGTGCTAACGAATTCTGCCGCCTCGCGGCAAAGGAGACGCGTATGTTTGATAAGCCAACCCGGGTCACCTTCCTTCTGGCTCTTGGGAGCCTTACTATCTTGGCGGCTATCGGCCAACCCAACCGAAGAAATGACAGCCGTCACCCGGCAATTCTGAATGTTGAGGAGAATACAACTGGAACCCAGATTACGATTAATGGAACCGGCTTTGGAGACGCCACACCCCACGTGTGGCTAGCTGACCAGGCGCTCACCCTCGCGAATTCGAGCGACACCAGCATTACCGCCGATCTGCCTACCAAGGTGGCGGCCGGCGCTTATCTTCTCCGCGTTGAGCTTGAGCGTCCGCACTCTGAACTTTTCTTTGCCGCAGATATTGGGCAAGTCGGTCCTACAGGGCCGCAGGGGCCAGCCGGACCGCAAGGACCGACCGGACCCATGGGCCTGCCGGGGCCAGCAGGGGCACAGGGACCCGCTGGAATCCAAGGTGCAACCGGCCCGGCCGGACCTGCCGGAGCTACCGGACCGGCCGGCGCTACGGGAGCAGCGGGGGCCAATGGTGGCCTCGTGTTCTCGGCAAACTTGGGGGCGCCGAGCGGAGATTTCACTGAGCTTGTCGGCTCGCCGGTTGGAGTTGGGACGTTTGAGACCTTCTTCGGCGCGCCCCAGAGCGCGGAGACACTGGTCGCATTACCCGCGAACTGCACCGCCAGCAGCTATACCGTCACAGCAATCGGCGCCACCGGCACCTCAAGCGCAACCACCTACCTGGGCTTCACCTCTGATCCCACCGGCAATTCCAACGAAGGCGGGGCACTGTCGTGTGTCCTTACGGCGAACAACGGGGTCCTCGTATCGTGCTCTTCGTCATCAACCGCCAGCTTATCCGCGGGAACCTACGTGAATTTCGCTATAGTGGGGTTTTCCACTCCAACCGACTTTTCGAATGCCCGATTCTTCTTGAGTTTCGTGTGCCAGGATCCACCCGCCGCCTCGAACGCAGTTCAGAATGCAAGCGATATCAACGTAAAGCCTCAGTCCAATTCGACCACCGATTCAATTACCGAGAAGATCTTCTTGCCTTAGCAGAGAGAGCTGCCGACCTCTCACCTGGGAGGGCGGCAGCTCCATCTGGCTCGAACACAGAACTGTTGCGCGCATAGTCTTTCACCGACTTGAACATGCGGCCGTTGCAGCGCCGCTGGAAAGCTGCGCCCACTTGGTCGGCAAGTGTAACCTTTGAAATTTCTTCGCCTCGGATTCCAAGCTTTTGCACCGATTCTGCGGCATTTTTAGACTCCGCTCACTCCTTTTTTTAGACCCCGCTCACTCCTTATTGGGCTCCAATATACTTGGCTCACCAATGAACGGAGCCAAAGCCGGGGGACCTAAAAGATGTTTACCGCGCTGTTCTGTGGCAAAATTCGGGCCCATATGCCACAAAAACAAACAAATATATGGAAGAACTGACGGACCGTACGATTCCTACGCCCGCGCAAGGGATCGGGTGAGTCAAGTATGTTGCTCCCCTTACGGGGTGTGTGGTGCGGGATGGAACGGGGTGAACCGGGAATATGGTGGCCAGGGCAAGGATCGAGCGCCGTTACGTCGCCTGAAGTGTGTAACGGTGGTGGTGGCCAGAGACCGCTTTGAGTGCCGTTACGCGCACCTGCATCCAGAACCCCCAACGCGGCAACACTCCGTGAAATCGCCTTTTGACCGCGCCGCTTGGATGATGGGACGCGATATGCTTCCGCCACCAGCGTCATGGCCTTTCCATCACCGCCAAAGAGGTCGATGTCTCCAGTGACGTCGTAGAGCATCCCTTCCTCGGTTTCTCGTGGGGTGAGGACGAGCCGCTCGATGTGGCGCGCCAGAATCTGCCTCGCCTCCGCAGGCTCGGCATCGAAGGCCGCCCGGAAGTCGAGCGCCTTCTCGTTCACAAAATCGCGGATCGTTTCAATGGAAAACGCCAGATCGAGGGGCTGGTTCGCTACAGCCATCCGCTCATCGATTTTTTCGATTTCGGCCTCCGCAGCCGCCAGTTGCTGTAGCAGGGTCGCAGAATGTCCCATCTGCGCGATAGCCTCACCGAGATTGTTGGCCCGCGCCTTGAGTTCACGCCGCTGATTTTGCAACGTAGTGACGGTATCCGCCGCTTTGAGCGTCTGCTCTTGAATTTCGCGTAGCCGCGCCTGCAGACGCTCCTGGAATTGCTTCAGGG
>JASHPD010000175.1 GCA_030038315.1 Acidobacteriaceae bacterium | reverse complement strand
GCCCGGCCGCCGCTGGTCCGACGGCCTGCACCAATCCATCGAAGCCAAGGAAGGCGTCAGCATCCGCAAGGAAGACCAGACCCTCGCCACCATCACCTTCCAGAACTACTTCCGCCTCTATAACAAGCTCAGCGGCATGACCGGCACCGCCGAAACCGAAGCCAAGGAATTTGAAAGCATCTACAACCTCGGCATCGTCGTCATCCCCACCAACAAGCAGCTCCTCCGCATTGAAAACCCCGATGTCGTCTACCGCACCGAAAAGGAAAAATACAACGCCGTAGCCGACAACATCGCCGAGCTTCACGCCAGCGGCCAGCCCATCCTGGTCGGCACCACGTCGATTGAAAAATCCGAGCGCCGGTCGGCCATCCTCCAGCGCAAAGGCGTCCGCCACGTCGTTCTCAACGCCAAGTTCCACGAGCGCGAAGCTGAAATCGTCGCCCAGGCAGGCCGTTTCGGCATGGTCACCATCGCCACCAACATGGCTGGCCGCGGCACTGACATTCTCCTCGGCGGCAACGCCGACTTCACCACGCGGCAGGAGTTAGTGAAGCGCGGCCACGCCCGCGCCGTCAGCGTAGCCGAAGGCGCCATCAACCCTATGGCTCCCGCCGGGCACATGCGCTTCTACTACCAGGGCCAGGAATTTGAGGTCGCCGAATCCGACTGGAACGAAGTCAACCAGGTCCACGCCGCCGCGGCGGACGCGGAAAAAGCCAAAGTCCTCGAAGCCGGCGGCCTCTTCATCCTCGGCACCGAGCGCCACGAATCTCGCCGCATCGACAACCAGCTTCGCGGCCGCGCCGGCCGCCAGGGCGACCCCGGAGCCTCGCGCTTCTTCCTCTCGCTTGAAGATGACCTCATGCGCATCTTCGCCAGGCAGTGGATCTCTGTGCTGCTGGAAAAGCTCGGCATGGAAGAAGGCGTTCCCATCGAGTCGAAGATGATCTCCAAGCGCATCGAGGGCGCGCAGAAGGCCGTCGAAGCCCAGAACTTCGAATCGCGCAAGCACATCCTCGAGTACGACGACGTGATGAACAAGCAGCGCGAAGCCGTCTACGGCCTCCGCCGCCAGTTGCTCGAAGGAGTGGACCAGCGCGAGCTCATCCTCGACGATTACGTCAGCGGAATCCTCGCCTCCGCGCTCGACGAGTTCGCGCCCGAGGACAAGCACCCCGACGAGTGGAACATCAAGGGCCTCGACGAGCGCCTGCAGGGCCAGTTCGGCATCACGCTCGCCGCCGCCGGCATCAACCCCGCGGAGTTGAATCGCCACGAGCTCGGCGACGCCATCTTCGAGCAACTGAAGCACGAATACGAAGCCAAGGAAAACATCCTCAGCCCCGACACCATGCGCTACCACGAGCGCATGGTCATGCTCAGCGTCATCGACGGCCTCTGGAAAGACCATCTCCTCTCGATGGACCACCTCAAGGAGGGCATCGGCCTGCGCGGCTACGCGCAGCAGGACCCGCTCGTCGAGTACAAGCGCGAGTCCTTCGACATGTTCGAAGCCATGATGCAGCGCTTCCAGGAAGACACCGTCCGCTTCCTTTTCCGGATGCAGATCATCGGCGAAGACGGCCAGCCCGTGCAGGCCGCGCCGCGCCCGGCTCGCGTTGTCCCGCCCGCGCCGCCGGTGGCCAGCGCAGCGCAGCCAGCGTCCCTCAACGGCGCGCCCGCGCAGCACCATGCGCCTGTGCCGGTCCCGGTGCCCACGCGCGCCCCGCAAACCACCATCGACGCCATCGAAAAGGAGTTTGCCCGCAAGAAGCAGCGCGAGCTCGCAGCCGCAAGGCAGGCCGGCGCCGGCACGCCCAGCGAACCCCAGCAGCGCCGCACCGGCGAAAAGGTAGGCCGCAACGACCCCTGCCCCTGCGGCAGCGGCAAAAAGTACAAAAAGTGCCACGGCGCCAACGAAGCCTGAGCGGGTGCCCCATGTCTCCCGGTTTTGGAGACATGGGATTACAAAACTGACCGACAAATTTTCTTCCGGAAATTTTGCAAAGAATTACGGGCAAATATGCCACACTGGAATCAGTAGAAAAATCAAGGCCCGGTTCCCGCCAGAACCGGGCCTCTTTGCTTTCCAGCGCCGCAAAATTTTCCCGAAAATCACCAGAATCTGTGGTTCTGCGGGCCGGGAACAATCGCTAACTCGCCACGCGCAGGGCGCGCTAACCCGCTATTTTTATAAATCAAATGAATACAACAACTTACGCTAAAATAAGACCAGACTCGCAACACCTCATCTATGTGCGCCTGTGAGCCGGGCCCGCAAGGAGAAACGGTAACCCATGCAGAATCAACATATTCCAGGGAAAACTTCCACAGCCGCACAGGCAAGCCATTCCACAGAATCCCCACAGCCGCTGTGAGGCTCGCCGCAACACCAGCAAAAAACAAACTTGGAGGATCAGATTCCACAGCAAACAAGAAAAAAGTCCCTGGAAAGCGAGCTACCGCCCAGCCGCAGCCCCACCCACTGCCTCAAAGGTCAGGTGCTCAGCCGACGATCCATGCTCCATCCGCCACTGCTCAAAGAGCCGCCCATAGCTGGCCGTAATATAGTCCGCCTGCTCTACGCCCAGCCGCTCCGCCACGCGGTCAATCCACTCCGGCGCGCCCTCCAGCTCGGCATAGGCGCCAATCGGCGTCTCATCCACAACGCAGTGGCCTTCCCCATCGCTCCACTCGCTGCGCCACTTCTCGTAGCGAAAAGCCGGAACCAGCCCAAGGGAGCGAAAGACCTCTGCCAGCGCGGCCCCGTCGGCCACTTCCGTCTCGGTCTCAATGCGATGCTTATGCCTGTTTTCTCCGAGCCCATCCACCGGCGGCCGCTTATGCGTCAGCACTGTCCGCCCCGCGTAGCTGCGGATGCGCAGAATCTCCGTCCGCGTCCGCATCCGCCGGTCCGGCGTGTCATAGAGCGTATTGCTCTCAAAGGCCCGCGGCGTCACGCAATGGAAACCATCCTGCGCAAGCCTGCGGCTGAACTCCTCCGCATCGCCCACGCGAAACTTCACCTCGGTTTCCACTGCAATCATGCACAAAGTATACGCCGCGCCGGTTTGCAGCCAAAAGCAAAGGCCCGCCACGCATGGCGAGCCTCGCTTATAAAAACGAATCGATTTACGAGAGATTGCCCAGCATCGAATTCACCACGCTCGAAGCCACAGCCGTAGCCGGAACGTTATACGTCCCATTATTCAGAGCCTGCTGCACCGCCGCAACTTTCTCCCAGCGCACATCCGAGTTGGCCGAAGACTGCGAGATTCCCGTCCCGGCCGCGCTCACCGTAGCATGGTCCGCCGTGGGAGCGCTCCCGCTCGCCGGCGCGCTGCTCTGGGCTGCGGAGACAGGCGCAATAGCCTGGTTCTCCACCGGAGTCGCATTAGAGATTGGATTTACGCTATTCGAATGGTTGTGAATGACCACATCTTTCTCCTCGCTTGATCTATCGGCACTGCCCTATTTTTCGATACAGCACGGAGGTGTAAATAAGGGGTTACTTAGAATCACCCTCCTGCTGACTCGAAGCGTAACAGTCCAGGCAACCCTGTCGGCGGTGGAAGCATGTGGAAATGCAAAACGGAAGTAACTTCAAATCAAGCCCATATCCTGCCGGTTTGTGCTATGCGGCTCCAAAATCGAACGGCTTAAGCCGCGAGCCCCAGAACGCGTAGAGGGCAATCACCAGGTACCCCAGCAGCGGAACCAGCATGGCCAGCGCCATGCTGTGCGTCGCCTGCGAAATCAGGCCCATAAACGGCGTAAAGACCGCGCCGCCAACGATCGCCATCACCAGGATCGAAGCCCCGGACTTGGTGTTCTTGCCCAACCCGGCAACGCCAAGCGCAAAGATCGTCGGATACATCAGCGACATGAAGAAACTCGTCAGGAAAATCGCCCAAAGCCCGGCCCATCCCGGAAAAAGCACGCCCACGGCAACCAGCGCGACATTGATCCCTGCAAAGATGCCCATCAGCCGGTCCGCCGCAATGGTCTTCATCCACTGGCTGGAAAGAAAGCGCCCAAGCCCAAAGCCGGCCAGCGTGCCGGTCAGAAAGTAGCCAGCAATCTTCTCAGGCTGGTGCGTGTAGTCCTGCATGTACTGCATGAAGTAGCTCCACGTGCCCACCTGCACGCCCACGTAGCAGAACTGCGCCAGCACGGCAAAAAGAAAATGCGGATAGCGCAGCAGTTGACGATAGCCTCCGCGCGGAGTCATTTCGACGATGGACTGCTCCAGCGCCACATCCGGAAATTTTGTGCGCAGAATCAGCAGCCCCCAAATCAGCACCACAACGCCCAGCGCCAGGTAGGGCGCAATCACGCGCATCGTCTCATGCAGCAGATACGCATTCAGCGTGCCAGCCTGGCGCATCGCGTCAAGCTGCGCCGGCGTATGCTCCACGCCCGAAAAAATGAAGATCGTCCCGATCAGCACGCCGGCAATCGAGCCGATCGGATTGAAAGCCTGCGAAAAATTCAGCCGCCGCACCGCGGTTTCCGGCTCGCCCATCTGCGCAATGAGCGGATTCGCGCCGGTTTCCAGAAAGCCAAGCCCGCTGGCAATCACGAACAGCGCCATCAGGAAGAGCGCGTAGCTGCGCTCCAGCGCCGCGGGTAGAAAGAGAAACGTGCCAATGCTGTAGAGCAACAACCCGGTCAACAAGCCAAACTTATAGCCACGCCGCCGCATCACAATGGCCGCCGGAACGGAGAGCAGAAAATACCCGCCATAAAACGCCGACTGCACCAGCCCCGCTTCAAGCCGCGTGATCTCGAAGGACTTCATGAACTGCCGGATCAGCACGTCGTTAAGGTTGTTCGGAATGCCCCATAGAAAAAACAGGCCCGTGACGAGGAAAAACGCCGTCAGGCCATCCTTGGGAAACAACGGTGCATCGCTGTCCTGCACGGTTTGGGTGGGCAGTGAAACAAGCGCCATCTCTCAGTTCCCTCTCCAGTCGGCCGGTATAAGCATTTCCGTTTCCGCGCTGCGGAGCCTAGGTCAGAACGCGGTCCAGATGTACATAGCCGCCATCAACCACAATCTGCTGTGCAGTCGTATGCCCCGATTGTGTGGGCGAAAGCAGGAAAACCGTCATCGCCGCAATCTCGGCGGCCTCGGTCATCCTGTGCCCCAGCGGAATGCTCGCGGTAATTTTCTTCAGCGCGCCTTCCGGATCGGCCTGCGCATTGACCCACTGGCGGTAAAGCGGTGTCATCACCTCGGCCGGCAGCACGCAGTTCACGCGAATGCCAAAAGGCAAAAGCTCCGCGGCCCACTCGCGCGTAAGCGCAAGCTGCGCACCCTTTGCCGCGGCATAGGCGCTGGTGCCGCCTTGCCCGGTCAGCGCAACCTTGGAGCTGATGTTGACGATCGAGCCTCTGCTCTCCTTGAGCAGCGGCAGCGCGTAATGCGCCATTGCGTAGTAGTGCAGCAGATTCAGCCGCAGGCTGGCCGTAAATTGCTCCGGCGAGCCGCTCCCAAGCCCCACGCGATCATTCACGCCTGCGTTATTCACAAGCCCGTCGATACGCCCATAGCATTCCTTGACAAGTTCGACAGCGCGGCGGCACTGCTCGGCATCTTCCAGATGCGCTTCCACAAACTCGCATCGGCTTTTTGCCGCCTGCATCTCGGCCTCAAACCGCTTCACATTCTCAGAAAACCGGGTGACAACCACAACGCGCGCCTGCTCGGCAAGGCAAGCGCGCGTGATCGCTTCGCCAATGCCGGCTCCCCCGCCGGTGACGACAATGACATGATCTTTCAACCCAAGGTCCACAGTCTCTCCAAGCCCGCGTCAACGCACATGCGTAAAGCCGCCGTCAATCAGGTAATCCGCGCCGGTGATAAAAGAAGCCTCGTCCGAACAGAGATACAACGCAAGCTGCGCAATCTCCTCTGGAGTTCCCATGCGGCCAATGGGCTGCGCCGCAGCCAGTTCCTGCATCTTCTCTGCCTCGCGCCCCGGATAGTTCTTCGCCAGAAAACCATCCACAAATGGCGTATGCACACGCGCGGGCGAGATGCAGTTACAACGAATCCCCGCCTTGATGTAGTCGTGCGCAACCGAAAGCGTCATGGAATAAACCGCGCCTTTGGTCATGGAATAAGCAAAGCGGTCCGCAATCCCGGAAGTCGCGGCAATCGAAGCCATATTCAAAATGACGCCTCTACCGGCATCCAGCATCGGCTTGAGAGCAGCCCGCATGGCCAGATAGGTCCCGCGGACATTCACCGCATACAAACGGTCCACATCTTCAGGCGTTGTCGTCAGCAGGCTTCCAACATGCGCAATACCCGCGCAGTTGACAAGGATCTCCGCCGTACCGCCCAGCAGTTGCGGTGCCTGCGCAAAGGCGCGCTCCACGCTGTCCGCATTCGAAACGTCGCAGGCCACGCTGCCAACCCGCGCACCAGTTGGCACAGAAATCGATTGAGCCGCAGCCGCGACTTTGTCCGGATCAAGATCCACCACGATAACACCGGCTCCGGCAGAAGCGAAGACGCGCGCCGTAGCCAGGCCAATTCCACTTGCGGCGCCGGTAATCACGGCCCGCTTTCCGTCCAATCTGAACACCTTTGCTCCCGCTATCAACCTTCGTTCTGAGTTGTACTGTCGCGCCGCA
>JASHPD010000174.1 GCA_030038315.1 Acidobacteriaceae bacterium | reverse complement strand
CCCGGCGGCTACGGCAACGTCGAGTTCAACGGGCTTCCTGCAACCTCCAACGGATACATCCTCGATGGTTACGACTCAAACGATCCTTGGCTTGGTTTGAACATCGGCCTGTCCACCAATCTCGTCATCGGACTTGATGCCGTGCAGGAGGCGACCGTCAATACCAATTCGTTCTCTGTCGATCAGGGCCGCTACGCCGTAGCGCAGGTCAACTACATCACCAAAGCGGGAACAAACAGGTTTCACGGCGACTTGTCGGAAATCTATAACGGATCGCTATTCAATGCACAGGACTACTTTCTTCATGCAAATGACTCCCCAGGCAATATCGCCCGAAAACCCCGGTCTGTTGTGAATATGTACGGTGCCAGTGTGGGAGGAGCGATTCGCAAGGACAAGCTGTTTTTCTTTGGTCACTATGAGGGCATTCGTATCGCATCACCGATCGTTACGGCAGCGACCTTGCCGACACCAGCCTATCAACAATATGTATTGGGACAACTCGCCACAGGCGGGACCGATCCAGTCACGGGCACTCAACTCCCGGCACAGCCAGCGGAGATCCCGTTTTACAAGAATATGTTTTCGCTGCTTCCTTCTCCCGGCGGGTCGCCGGTAGCAATCACGAGCTGCCCGCTGGACGCCTCTGGAAATCTTCTGCCTGCGCCGACAAATGGAACCCTGCTTGACGGCAGCGGCTGCGCAGCACAGCAGCAACGTTCCTTGAACGCTGTCTCCACAGAAGACCTGTACATCGTGAGGATGGATTACACGATCAACTCGAAAGACAGCGCATGGTATCGCTTTCAACGGGACGACGGCCTACAGGCAGAGTATACGGATGCCATCAACCCAATCTTCAACGCATTTTCCCCTCAGCCGCAATACACGGTTGTAGTCGGGTACACCCATCTCTTCAATCCGAATCTTGTGAATCAATTCAACCCTGGCATGAGCTGGTACTCCAGTATCTTCGAGCCGAACAACTACACGCAATCTTTGCAGACATTTCCGATCGTGCTGGCATCGGGCAGCGACAGCGTACCATTCACCACCTTTGGAGGGTTGAACAACACATTCCCGCAGGGACGGAAGGTTACGCAGTGGCAGATCAACGACAACCTCACTTGGACGCGCAGGCAGCACACGTTGCACTTCGGTATCCAGACGCGGCGCGTCGATACCAGCGACTATGACCTCGGCGAAGGCATCGTTCCCACCGTAACCTACAACGACCTGGCGGAGTTTACTTACGGAGCTGCTTACACGGCGCAACAGAGTTTCCCTGTGTCTCTCAAGGAGAGAGTGGATGTCGGCAACCTCGAATACTACGGCATGGATACCTGGAAGCCGACTCCAAAAACAACCGTCACCTACGGTATGCGCGTGACATGGAACACCAATGTCACCAGTCCACAAGCTCTTTTCTCACGCATGGCAGGTTCTTTCCTCGACGCTTCACACCAGACAGACCAGGCGTTGAATCAGGTTGTGTTGGGGAATGTACACAACCTGTTTGCAGGCACTCCACTTTTCGTCTATCAGCCTCGGGCCTCATTCGCATATCAGATTTTTCCGCGCACCGCGATTCATACCGGCTTCGGCGTTTTCAACGACATCATCCCGCAGCAGCTCGCGGACAACGGCTTGCTGAATGCTCCCAATGATTCCAGCTTCGTCGGCGGTCTTGCCGGACAGGTCGGTGGAACTGCCATCGCTCCCGGTGTTCCCGGCAGCGCCGTAGACGCGACGGCGACCGCGAACAAATCTTTCCTCGCAACGTTTCGTTCCGGGGGTGCTCCCTGCGCT
Organism: Acidobacteriaceae bacterium; assembly: GCA_030038315.1. GTDB lineage: Bacteria > Acidobacteriota > Terriglobia > Terriglobales > Acidobacteriaceae > Telmatobacter. The sequence goes on along the minus strand of JASHPD010000174.1, from coordinate 3,835 downwards.
GGCATCCAACCCGGGGCGCCGACGTGTCCGCTGGCTGTGAGCCTGAATACCTTTCCTACCGGCAAATTGAAGACCCCTTACTACTACCAATACAACCTCGGCATCGAGCAGCAGATTGGAAAGCGCGGCGACCTGCATCTCGATTATGTGGGAACGCGCGGGCTGCACGAGCCCTATCAGGTGCAGCTCAACGGCTACCAGAACGTTTGTCAGGGATGCTTTGCTCCGTATCCCTACCAGCGGCCACTCGATCAACGATTCGGAAACATCACCGAATTCCAGACGGGTGCAAACAGTAATTACAACGGACTACAGAGCACCTATACCCAGCAGCTAGGCAGCTTGACTCTACGTGGGAACTATACCTACAGCCGTTGCTTGGATGAAGTGTCCAATGGTGGGTTGCTGGCCTACTCCACCGCAGGACTGGAATCGCCACTGCCGGGAGAGTTGAACCGACAGTATGCCAGTTGCGATTATGACGTTCGCCATAATGTCTCGGTGTACGGCATCTATCAGGTGCCGTTCCACTCCGCCCATGCGTTGTTGCGTCAGGTTTTCGGAGGATGGTCTTTTTCGGAAACTGGCTTCCTGCACTCCGGGTTGCCATTCAGTGTCTTGAGCCAGAATTACAGCGCGAACGGCAATGGTGTATTTCAGGCTTCAAATCCCGCGCAGACCATTCAGTTTGCGCAGCCAAACTATGCCAATCGGGTTCCTGGCGTGCCCCTCTATCGCAAAACGCCCTATCCGGGCGTCACCGCGACAGGAACAAAGCAGTGGCTCAATCCCGATGCCTTCGTTTCGGTTGTCGATCCAACGACCGGAGCCTGCTACACCGGCACGCTCGGGATGGTGAACGACAATCCAGTGACTTGCCAATTCGGTGATTCGGGGCGCAACTCCGTCCGTGGCCCCCACTTCACGTACTCCGACATGTACATTACGAAGACCTTTCCGATCCGAGAAGATATCAAGCTGCGCATCGACACCCAGATGTTCAATGCGTTCAATCATCCGAATTTCGCTCTGCCTGTCACCGTGCAGGCGGGCGTGCCCGGATCACAGATCGCTAGGTTTGGAACGCTCCAAAGCACGACTCAGCCCCCTACAGGACTGCTCGGCGTCGGCTTAGGTGGAGATACATCCCCACGCATGATCGCGTTTCAGGGAAGGATCGAATTCTGATGGAGGTATGAAACATGAACTACAAAATGCAGAACCGAACATTTCCTAAACCGAATGATGAAGTATCAACCACCAGTCCACCATCCAGCGTGTCTTTTCTACACGCTGGATGGTGGACTGCGTTATTGCGTAGCTGCGTCGAACGCTGGCTTCATTTCAACCCCGACCAGCAACTTGCCGACAAGGAAACGGATCTCCTGCGAGCGGAGGATGGCTTTGTTTCGGTCAGGCAAATTAGAGCACGTCGTTTCTTGCGCTTATTTTGATGCCGATAGGAGCGCGCTGCACTCGGAATAGGACCCGAACGGAGGATTGCCATGCCGGATGCCATTCATTTTCGCCTCAAAGTTTCTCTGCTTGCGCTGGCCGAAAAACTAAATTACACACGCGCCGCGGAGCGGCTGGAAACCCCTTTGGCACAACTGCGCGAAGACATTGCGGAACTAGAACGACGACTGTGCATCAGGCTTGTTGAAAGAGAAGACCAGCAACAGGTATATCTCACCGAAGAAGCTTTGTTTCTCGCCAAGTTATTTCAGTCGTTCAGCACAGTAAACGGCATCTCACGCAAATCCGATATGAACCCGCACTGAACACTTGGGCGTACATCCTCAACGTAATAGCTTGCGATAGTGCTCCCCGCTCACTTGCAGCGTTACCACACCTAAGCCATTGCCCAGCCCGCTTTCTAGGGCGTGCCTATCCTCCAGCACAAAGCGCGTTCCTGTCCGTGCGATCAGCATTTCAATCTTCCATAGGCATGAAGTTTATCGTCTTGCCTGCTTATCACAATTTAGCTCCGTGAATATCCAGGGCGCATAGTTTCCCTTTTCAAGTGTAGGGAGGAGTTTCACTCCTCGCCTGTCTTCAGCCGCGTTCCGCGTCTTCCGCCACCCACCACAGCGGGGCCTGTGTCCTGCCCCGCAACGCCCGCCCCTGAGAACAATGCGGAAGTAAGACCGAATTTCTTCTTTTATCAAGTGCCCCCCTTCATGCGGCTTTATGGCAGAGCCGGTCGGAACCCGTCAAGGGTGTTCGCTGACGCTCCATAAACGCGCAGAGTGCGCGCGCCCTTGACCGAACCCGCCTCGCCTCTGCCCGCCGCGCAAACCATGAAGGGGGGCACTCAACAAAAGAAATTTGGTTGAGAGCCAAAGGCGAACAGCCCTCCTTCACGGAGGTTTCACCATGCAGACCGTAGCCACCACTAGCAGCCGTCGCCACACCAACGAAAACCCCAAAGTACCGCAGCAACAGCAACAACCACAGACGGCGAAAGAAGTAATCGCCGCCAACGTGCAAAGCCTCATCGAGCAGCTAGAGGCCGGACACTCCGACGCACTCACCGCCTACCTCGACGCGATGAGCCGCTTTCACAACTACTCTTTTGGAAACATTCTGGAGATTGCACGTCAGAAGCCCCATGCAACGCAGGTTGCCGGGTTTTGGAAGTGGAAAGAAGTTGGCCGCAGCGTCAAGAAGGGTGAGAAGGGCATCCGCATTATTGCCCCTATCATTGGGATTCGCCGTAAGAAAGACACAGAAGCCAACAAGGACATTACCAAACAGAACACGGCGGTATTGGTTGGGTTCCGTTCGGCGTATGTCTTTGATGTATCGCAGACCGAAGGTGCAGAGCTTCCCGCGATGCGTGAGGTTTACGGCGAGGTAGGTGAGAACCGCGACCGTCTGATTTCGTTTATTGAGAGTCAGGGTATCGAGCTTGTCTTTACCGAGCGCATCGCTCCCGCGCTTGGCATGAGCTACGGCGGACGCATCGCCATCCTGCCCGGCCAGTCCGAGGCCGAAGAATTTTCAACCTTAGTGCATGAGCTGGCGCACGAGATGTTGCACAAGGCCGAGCGACGCACTGCAACGACCAAGACGGTACGCGAGACAGAGGCCGAGGCTATCGCGTTTGTGATTGGCAAGGCCGTAGGTCTCGACACCGGAACCGCGTCGGCAGACTACATCCAGCTTTACCACGGCAACGCATCCTTGCTGGCTGAATCGCTCGAAGTTATCCAGCAGACTTCCGCTGTCATCCTTGCGGCCTTGCAGTCCAGCGATGAGGAAGAGACGACCGCCGCCGCCGAGCTTGCGGAGGTGGCCGCATGAAAACAGTTTTGGAGCTTATCAGGAAGGCCGGGGGATGGCATCCCGGCCTGTACCTCAAGATCGACAACCCGCCATACATGGAGCTTGTCATCGAGGCGATGGACGAGTCCGGCCCTTGCGGACTTCCGGCTGTCTCCGTTGCCCACTATGTCGAACAGAACGGCGACGCCATGCGCGACCCGGAGATGTGTTTCGAGCTTGGCTTCGCCGGAGGCGCACACCTGTCCGCGTTCTATTACAGGAACGACTACGCAGGAATCGAGCAGTGGAGCCGCTTCATTCACGAAGGCATGTATGCCTTTCACACGCAGCTTCACCGCGAACACGAACGCTTCGCCGCCCTGTGGGACAGGAACCTGAACGCGCAGCGATTCTTAGACGCCTTCACGGACAAGTGCATTCATGGCTAGTCCGCTCTCTTCGGAGCGGATAGAGCCAGTGCGTCCGCTTCGTTTCCATTCACCATGCAACCGCTCGAAAGGAGCACATCATGCAAACCCAAATCGCCAATCCCACCGAGTACCGCAAT
>JASHPD010000173.1 GCA_030038315.1 Acidobacteriaceae bacterium | reverse complement strand
ACCTTCGGGAAAATGAAGGTTTGGAAGTACAACTATCCAATCTGGCTTCTGTTTTCCAGTCTCGATGAAATGCAAGGCACTAACAGCCGCTTTCATAACATTTTCAATACGATCTGTATCAATCGTGAATACGCCAGTTGTCATTCCTTGCAAATTGATAGGCCGAATATCCCCAAAAGTACGATTCAAGAGGGCGGGTGACCTCTCTAACGATCTAAGTGTTTTGTCTGCGAAATGCTGCTCGCCTATATCATTGGTTCCGAGCATTATAGTAATGACATTTCGGGTATATTCTACGTCTTTCGAGTTTTCATTGTTATGTAAAGAGCAAGACGGCACCGTGAGCAAATTATTGCGATGTTCTGCCGGAAAGAAAGAACGTGGGGGAACATGCTCTTTTGTAGTTGCAGGTGCCTCGCAAGCGTAACATGTTTTTGAATTATTCATGTTGTAGTTCAGCTAGTGAAGAGGAATTTACTCTATCACGCTGCATCCACAGTAAGCCGCTTTCCCAACGCCCGCATAGCTGCATCAATCCGATCAATCTTAGTAGCGTGCCGCAGGTCCGTCAGCCGGTTCACTTCCTGCTTCGTAGTCCCAATGCGCCGCGCCAGATCGATAGGCCGCACCTTTTGCCGCAGCATCTCATTCAGCAGCAGAACCTTCGCCGCAACGCTCACCGGCAGCTCCACCACAGCCTGTCCGCGCTTCGGCTTCGACGGCATCGGCACCGGACGCTGGTCCTCAAAGTAGAAGTCCATCGCCAATTCCAGCACTTCCTTTGCCATCTCCAGTGCGTGCGCGCGATTGTTGCCATAAGTAATCGCCTCTGGAATATCAGGGAAGGTTACAACAAGAAACTTTCCGTCTTTACGCAGATTTGCGGGATAACCCTGCATGGCTTTACTCCTTGTCCTTGAGGCCGAGTTGCTTCTTGATGTCTTGCACCAGACTTTTTGGCAAGTCCTTGCCGTGCATCGGAAGAAAAGACTGCCTGCCGTTGAAATAGAGTTTCAGGTGCGACCCGGTTTGAGTCCCAAAAATCACGCCCTGCTTCGCCAGCCACCGCTTAAATTCGGAACTCTTCACACCTCAAGAGTACACAATTTTGCTTACCTCGGCAACACCGAAACCGGGTGCCCCACCCTCGCGGCGTCTTTGTTTTTGCCGCTAGGGTGGGATAGCATCAGTTCGAGCCAAGACCATGCCTGCAGCCAGAACCGCAACGAAAAAAACCAACCTGAAAAAGCCCGCGCTGCTCCGCGGCGACCTCGCCTCCGAGCGCATAGAAGCCATTCTGCGCGGCCTCGACGAAGCCTACCCCGAAGCTGTCTGCGCCCTCGACCACAAATCCCCGTGGGAGCTTCTGATCGCCACCATCCTTTCCGCGCAATGCACCGACGTGCGCGTCAACATGGTCACGCCGGAGCTTTTCCGCCGTTTCCCCACTCCGCAAGCCATGTCCAAAGCCACGTTGCCTGAGTTAGAAGAACTCATCCGCACCACCGGCTTCTTTCGCAACAAGGCCAAGTCCATCCAAGGCGCAGCCAAAGTCATCACGGAAAAATTCTCAGGCAAAGTTCCGCAAACGCTAGCCGAGCTCATCACCATCCCCGGCGCGGCCCGCAAAACCGCCAACGTAGTCCTCGGCGTCAGCTTCAGCAAGGCCGAAGGCGTAGTCGTAGACACGCACGTCTTCCGCATCAGCCGCCGTCTCAGTCTGGCCAAAGGCGACACGCCGCAAAAAGTCGAGCAGGAGCTAATGCGCATCCTTCCGCAAGATCGCTGGATCAGCTATTCGCACCAGATCATCCATCACGGCCGCAAAGTCTGCACCGCGCTCAAGCCCAAATGCCGCGACTGCAATCTTGAACCGCTCTGTCACTCCAAAGACAAAACCTGGCACTCATAAGAAACGCGCCGCGCCGAACTTCAGCGAGCCAACAGGCCAACAACAGCGGCAATCAGCCCGGAAATATCATGTGGATCGGCCTCAACCGCAGGCTCCCAGCCAAACTCGCGCAGCGTCCCACTGGTAACCGGCCCAATCGAAACCGCCGCAACCCCACCCAGCGGAAACGCAATCTCAGCCTGAGCAGCCGCCTCCGCCAGATGCGTCACACTCGATGAGCTTGTAAAAGTAGCCGCATCAATTCCGCGCGCCAAAGCGCCCCGCAGCCGCAGCGGAGCCTCATCCGGCAACACATTCCGGTAAGCATCCACCACATCGACAGCAGCTCCGGCAGCCCGCAACGCCTCAGGAATCACATCACGAGCCACAGCCGCGCGAGCCAGCAACACACGCTTGCCCGCCCACTCGCCCGAAAGCCCTTCGATCAGGCTCTCTGCAACATAATTCTTCGGCACAAACGCAACCGGCAGCCCTGCCCTGCGCACAGCCTCTGCCGTAGCCTCACCAACCGCAGCAATCCGCGCCTCCGGCGGTACAGACAGCTCTACCCCAATAGCAGACGCACGCTGCACAAGCGCCCGAACCGTATTCGCGCTGGTAAAAATCACCCAATCGTAGCCGTCAAGCCCGCGCAGCGCAACGTCTAACGCAGCAAAATCCTCAGGAGGCCGAATTTCCAGCACCGGAACCTCAACAGCTTCCGCCCCAAGCGCGCGCAGACCATCGCTGAGCTTACCCGCCTGATGCGCCGCACGCGTAACGAGAATACGACGCCCCACCAGCGGCAGCGTCATTTCCCTGCCTCGCTCCCTGCTTGAGCCTGGAGCAGCTTTTCCGCGCCGTCTTCAAAGAGGCGCTGCGCAACGAGCGTGCCAAGCGCGCGCGGATCGACCGCCGCGCCCCACTGTTCGTGAATGCGAACTGCCGCACCAGTAAGCGGATCAGCAACCACCGCAAAAATCTCCGCGTGCTCCGCATCCACACGCCGGCAATAAACACCGATAGGAACCTGGCAGCCGCCGCCCAAAGCAGCCAGCGCCGCACGCTCCACGCTCACCGCAAGCCGCGTATCCGCATCGTCCAGAAATTCCAGCGCAGCAATCGTCGCTTCATCGCCAACACGCGTCTCGATTCCCAGCGCGCCCTGCCCCGCAGCAGGGCAAAAATCGCCCGGATTCAACCGCTCCTTCACCCAATCCGTACGCCCCAGCCGATCCAACCCGGCAGCCGCGAGCAAAACCGCATCCACCTGCCCTTCAGACAGCTTGCGTAGCCGCGTATCCACGTTGCCGCGAAACTCAACCGCCTCGATATCCGGCCGCAAAGCCTTCAACTGCGCGCGCCGCCGCTGGCTGCTGGTGCCCACGCGCGCGGCCACGGGCAGCGCAGCAAGGCTCTCGTAATTCACCGAGACAAAAACATCGCGCGGATCAACGCGCTTGGGCGTAGCCGCCAGTGCAAATCCCTCCGGCAACTCCGTCGGCAAATCCTTGAGCGAATGAACAGCGAGATCGACGCGCCCATCCGCAAGCGCCTCTTCAATCTCCTTGGTAAACATCCCCTTGGCCGTGCCGGATTCCGCCGCGACCTGCGCAAAGGTCACGGCCTGCAAACGGTCGCCAGTAGTTTTAATGATCTCAATTTCGACGGTATGGCCTTCCATGCGAAGCAACTCCGCAACATGATTCGCCTGCCAGAGAGCAAGCTGCGAGCCGCGGCTGCCGATGCGGAGGTTCATCGCCGCACCGCCTGAACCGCTCCGTTGGCCGCGGAATCCGCATCTTGCACTTCCGTCTCGGCGTGCGCACCCGGTTCGCTGATTTCATTCGCCGCGGACAGCGAATACGTCTCACAGATCGACTCCATGCGCGCCGTATCGTTCTCGCGCGCAGCCTGCTTAAGCGCCTGCATCGGCGGGTGAAGAAACTTATTCACAAGCCCGCGCGTAAGCGCCTCAACCGCTTCCGCCTGCTCCGGCGTAAGCGGGCCAAGCCGTGCCTGCGCACGCTTCAGCTCAGCCAGCCGCAGTTCCTCTGCCTGCCTTTGCAGCGCCACAATCGCCGGCGCGGCGGAAACAGCGCGCTGCCGCTCATGAAAGCGCTCCACCTCGCGCGCAATCAGCGTCTCCGCGTCATCCGCCTCGCGGCTGCGCTCGGCAATGTGCGACGCGGCTACCTGCTGAAGGTCGTCAATGTCGTAAACAAAGAGCCCTTCGAGCTTATTCACCGCCGGGTCCACGTCGCGCGGCACCGCAATGTCGATGAAGAACATCGGCTTGTTGCGGCGGCGATGCAGCAGCGCCTGCCCATGCTCGCGACGGAAAATAGGATGCGGCGCGCCGGTTGAGGTAATCACGATGTCGGCCTCAGTCGCGGCATCGTAGAGCGATTCGAAGGGGATGACGCGGCCGTGAAAAGCCTCCGCAAGCCGATGCGCGCGCTCCGCGGTGCGATTCGTCACCAGCACCATGCCCGCGCCCTGCTGCACAAGATGACGCGCCGCAAGCTCACTCATCTTGCCCGCGCCCACAAGAAAAACCGTGCGCCCATACAGCGAGCCAAAGATACGCCGCGCCAGCTCCACGGCGACAGAAGCGATGGAAACCGAGCTCGATCCGATCTCCGTCTCCGTGCGCACCTTCTTTGCAACGGAGAACGTAGCTTGCAGCAGGTGCTCAAGCTGCCCGCCGACAGTGCCGGCCGCGCGCGCCACGGAGTAAGCCTCTTTTACCTGCCCCAGAATCTGCGGCTCGCCCACAACCATCGAATCCAGGCTGGCAGCCACGCGGAAGAGATGCCGCACGGCCTGCTTGCCGTTATGCGCATACACATGGCCGGAGAGCGCATTGGCGTCGAGCGAAAACTGATCGAGCAGAAAGGCTTCGAGATCGACGCCGAGCCCGGAATTCGCCGTAATCAGCTCCACACGGTTGCAGGTGGAAACAATCATGCACTCGGCAACGCCGGGCACGGAGGCCAGCGAGCGCGTGATTTCCGCCAGCTCATGCGGCGCAATGGCAATGCGCTCGCGCAGCTCGATGGGTGCGGTGCGATGGTTGACGCCGAAGACGCTGAGAGTGATCTCGCTCATGGCGCACCGTACCTGTGGACCGTGCTAAAGAGGTTGGCCGCCCAGACGGCAAGCATGACCAGCAGCACCGCGCCGGAAAGATACGCCGCCCTGCGCCCGCGCAGGCCCGCCGTGGAGCGCACAAAGAGCAGCAGAACATAAACCGCCCACATCACAAAAGAGGCGATGACTTTGGGATCACGAAAGTACGCCGCGCCGAGCGCAGAATCCTGCGCCAGCACCGAGCCGATGACAAGGCCCACCGTCATGCACGGAAAGCCGAAGAGCAGCGTGGCGTGCGCGATGCGCTCAAGGTTGTCGAGCGGCGGAAGCCAGTCAAACGCGCCTGGGCCGGAGCCGGGGATCTTGGTCTTGATGCGGCGCTCCTGCACCAGGTAGAGCACGGAGGCAAGAATGCTGAAGCCAAGCGCGGCATAAGCCGCCAGCAGTGCGGCGATATGCGCGATGAGCCAGCTTGTGCGCACGCCGGCCGAGGGAAAAACATAGCGCTCCACGCCGAGCGCCGGAATAAAGATGATGAAAAACGTGACCGGCAGTGCGAAGATGCCGAGCGAGACCGCGCCGTAGGCCCACCAGACAAGAAAGAAGAGCGCGGCAACGAGAAAACCGAGCAGGCTTTCCGTTTCGCTCGCCCGCACCGGCAGCCAGTGATGCCCGCCGACAAGCATTTCCACGGCCGAGACGAAGTGAAAGAAAAACGCCAGCCCGCCCAGGTGAACGGTAATCTGCTTCCAGCGCTCGCGGCCAAAGAGCACGGCCGGGAAGACGGCAATCCCCGCTCCCGCATACAGCACCGCCGCGACCCTGAGCCAAAGCAAATACATTCCGCCGACCTCTGCTGAAGGCAACCCTTCAGTATAGATTGCGCCTGCCTCGCGTGTTTCCGGTTTATCGCCCCGGGAAGCGGGACGCAACAGCTATAAAGATGATGGATTTGGCGCCTGCGGTCCGTGCGCTGCGTCACAGTGCGCAGGCTGGTTCCCCGTCTGCGCCGTCAAGGAGCCGTGCACGATAATCTTGTAAGCAATCGTGATTCAGGATGAAAGCCAATCCGCAGTGGAAACCTTTGCGCTGACCAGCGCGGGCGAGGCCGATTCCGTCACAGCGGAATCGGCGGCGCGCGCCGGTAAACCGGCGGAGCTGACGCCTTTTATGCGCCAGTGGACGGCGGCCAAAAAAGAAAACCCTGACGCGCTGCTCTTCTTCCGCATGGGCGATTTCTACGAGCTCTTCTACGACGACGCCGCGGTAGCCAGCCGCGAGCTGCAGCTCACGCTCACCGCCCGTGACCGCGAGCGGCAGGTGCCGATGTGCGGCGTGCCGTATCACGCGGTCGAGGGCTACCTGTCGCGCCTGTTGCGCCGCGGCTTCCGCATTGCCATCTGCGACCAGATGGAAGACCCGAGGCTGACCAAGAAAATTGTGCGCCGCGAAGTCACGCGCGTGCTCTCGCCCGGCACCGCGCTCGACGCCTCGCTCGCGCAGGAGCAGAACAATTTTCTGGCCGCGTATTTTGAACCTGCCCCAAAAGACAAGCGCGCGGAAGCGCTCTGCGCCGTGGCCCTGCTCGATGTTTCCACCGGCGAATTCCGCACCGCCGAATTCAGCGGCGCCAATGCGCGCGCGCAGGCCGTCGATGCCATCCTGATGGCCGGTGCAAATGAAGTGCTGCTCGCCGCAAACTCTGAGCAACCGGCAGGCATCGAGCGCATCCCGGCGCGCACGCGCGTGGAAGACTGGGTCTTCACGCACGATTTCGCCGTGCCGCTGGTCGAGCGCCAGCTCCACGTCAAATCTCTTGAAGGCTACGGCCTCGTCGGCCACGAGCCCGCCGCCATCGCCGCCGGAGCCGTGCTGCACTACGTGCGCACCACGCAGAAAAATGAAGCGCTGCACATCGATTCGCTACGCTTTCAGGAGCACTCGACGGCGCTGGAGCTTGACCAGGTCTCCGTGCGCAATCTTGAGCTCGTCGAGCCGCTCTTTCAAGGACAGGATGAGCGCGCAACGCTCTTCCACACGCTCGACGCCTGCCAGACGCCGATGGGCAAGCGCCTGCTGCGCGCAACCATCCTGCGGCCGCTGATCGACGCAAAAGAAATCGACGCGCGCTACGAAGCGGTTGGCAAAGCCGCAGGCGATCTGGTGAGACGCGAGGAGCTGCGCCGCGCTTTCAGCGGAATTCTCGATCTTGAGCGCCTTCTCGCGCGCCTCTCGCTCGATTCCGCCGGCCCGCGCGACGTGCGCGCTCTTGCCGCCAGCCTGTCAAAACTTCCCGCCCTGAAAATAGCCATCGAAGCCATGCAAGCGCCGCTGTGGCGCGCGATTGCGGCGAAACTCGACACGCTGGAAGACATTACGGCGCGGATCAGCGCGACGCTGATGGCCGAGCCGCCGCTAACGATGGCCGACGGCGGCGCCATTGCCGCAGGCGTAGATGCGGAGCTGGACGATCTGCGAACGATCTCCACCAGCGGGCGCCAGTCCATCGCGGCCATCGAAGACCGCGAGCGCCAGCGCACCGGCATCACCTCGCTCAAAGTGCGCTACAACTCCGTCTTCGGCTATTACATCGAGGTGACAAAAGCAAATTTATCGCTCGTGCCCGCCGATTACGAGCGCAAGCAAACCCTCGTCAACGCCGAGCGCTTCACCACGCCCGAGCTCAAAGAATACGAAGTCAAAATCCTCACCGCACACGACCGCTCCATCGAAATCGAAAAACGAATCTTCGCCGAGCTGCGCAGGTTCGTCCTCGAAGCCGCAAGCAGAATCCGCCGCGCCTCCGCCGCCGTAGCCGAAGCCGATCTTCTGGCCTGCTTCGCGCATCTGGCCGCATCGCGCCGTTACGCGCGCCCGCAGCTTGCCGAAGAGCCCGTGCTCGAAGCCGTCGCCGCGCGGCATCCCGTCATCGAGCAGTGGATGGAAGAGACGCGCGAAGGCCGCTTCATCCCCAACGACATCTTCCTGAACGCAAGCAGCGAATCCGGCGATAGCGGCCCGAGCCTGCTGCTCATCACCGGCCCTAACATGGGCGGCAAAAGCACCTACCTGCGCACCGCGGCCATGCTTGCGCTGATGGCGCAGATGGGCTCCTTTGTTCCGGCGACAAGTTTTCGCCTCGGCCTCGTCGACCGCATCTACACGCGCATCGGCGCCAGCGACAACGTCGCGCGCGGCCGCTCCACCTTCATGGTGGAGATGACGGAAACAGCAACGATTCTCAACACCGCCACGCCGCGCTCGCTCATCCTGCTCGATGAGATGGGCCGCGGCACGGCGACCTTCGACGGCCTCAGCCTGGCCTGGGCCACTGTCGAATATCTACATGCCGAAACCGGCGCGCGAACGCTCTTCGCCACGCATTACCACGAGCTGACCATGCTGGCCGAAAAGCTCCCCCGTGTGCGCAATCTCCGCGTCGGCGTAAAAGAAGCCGCAAGCGGCATCGTCTTTCTACATACCATTGAGCCTGGCGCGGCCAGCAAGAGCTACGGCATTGAAGTAGCCAGGCTCGCCGGACTGCCTCCCGCCGTCATCGAGCGCGCGCGCAAGGTTTTGCGCCAGCACGAAAAGCAGGAGCGGCAAAGCGTACAAGTAGAAACAGAACCGGAGCCGATGCAGCTCACCATCTTCACCCCGCTCTCGCAGCGCATCGTAGATCGCCTCGCCGAAGTGGATGTAAACGCGCTCACGCCGCTGCAGGCGCTGAATCTGCTCGAAGAGTTGCAGCAGGAGTTAAAGAGAGACTAAGGACCACGAACCGGATGAAAGATTCTTTACGCCACGCAGCAGGACGTTTCCTTGTCGTCGGCCTCAGCGGAACGGAGCTTACCGGCCTCGAACGCGCATGGCTCAAGCTGATCCGGCCCGGCGGCGTAATCCTCTTCCGCCGCAACATTGCGGATGCGGCGCAAACCCGCGCTCTGCTCAAGGATGCCGCCGCGCTCTGCGCGCCGCACGCGCTGCGCTGCGTCGATCTCGAAGGTGGCGCCGTGGATCGCCTGCGCGATTCACTCGCGCCCATGCCCGCCGCGCAATTCGTCGCGCGCGTCGAACAGAAAAAATCCGGCATCGCGCACCGGCATGGTGAGCTGATCGCGCGCGCCGTAAAGGCCTTCGGCTTCAACGTCACGCTCGCTCCGGTGCTTGACCTTGCCCTCGCCGATTCCGCCCAGGTCATGGGAACGCGCTCCACCGGCGCAACGCCGGAAGAAGTCATCGCCTTTGCGCGGCCGTTTCTTGCCGGCCTTGCCGCGCATGGCGTGGCAGGATGCGGCAAGCATTTCCCCGGCCTCGGCGGCGGCACAAAGGACTCGCACGTTGAAACTCCGGCAATCGAGCGCACATGGAGCAAGCTCTGGCGCGAAGACATTACGCCTTACCGCGAGTTGCGCAACGAGCTGCCTATGGTGATGGTCAGCCACGCGGCTTATCCGCAGACGCGCGGCGGAAATCATCCCGCATCTGCCTCGCCCTTCTGGATCACGAAGGTGCTGCGCGAGCGCATCGGCTACCGCGGCCTCATTTTTTCCGACGACATGGAAATGGGCGGAATTCTGAAATTCCTATTCATCGAAGAAGCCGCCATCGAAGCCGTTCGCGCGGGGATGGACACCATCGAAATCTGCCATAGCCCGGAGCTGATCCTGCGCGCTTACGAAGCATTGGTCACTGAGGCCGAGCGCTCGACAGCATTTCGCACGCTGCTGCTCGCCCGCTCGCGCCAGGCCGCGCGGAAGCGCGCGCGAATCGCACCCATCACGGAGCCAAAGCCGCTCACAGCCAAGCAATTCGAAGCGCTGCGCTCGCAGATTCTAGCCTTCCGCGAAAAAGTTCTCGCACTGGGCGGAGAACCATCCAATGCGCCGATCGCAAGCGCAATAAAGCCCGTCGTGGAGACAGCATGAGCGCAAAAGCAAGGATCGTCGCAGGCCTGATGAGCGGAACATCCGCCGATGGAATCGATGTGGCGCTGGTGCAAATCACGCCAGGCCGCAAAAAGCCCGCGCTTACGTTGCTTGCGCATGAAGGATTTCCCTACCCCGCCGCTTTGCGCAGCGCCGTGCTGGCTGCAATGAATGCAAGATCGATTCCAACCGCGGAATTAGCGCGCCTCCACTGGCGTCTCGGTCTCGAATACGCCGGCGCGGTGCGCAAAACTCTCGCGCGGCATCGCGTAAAACTTGATCTCATCGGCTGCCACGGCCAGACGCTCTACCACCAGGCAACCCGCGAGCGCTACCAGGCGCGCAGCTTCGCCTGCACCTGGCAACTGGGCGAAGCAGCCGTAATCGCGCACAAAACCGGCGTGCCCGTGGTATCGAATTTCCGTCCCGCCGACATGGCTGCCGGCGGCCAGGGCGCGCCGCTTGTTCCGCTGCTCGATTATGTTCTCTTTGCCGACGCAAAGCGCGGGCGCGTCCTGCAGAACATTGGCGGAATCGCCAACCTGACGGCAATTCCCGCAGGCTCCGCTCCGGATGCGCTCATCGCCTTCGACACCGGCCCCGGAAATATGGTCGTTGACTGGCTCGCGCAAAAGCTCTTCGCAAAGCCCTACGACCGCAACGGCGCCATTGCGGCACATGGACGCATTCTTGAAGCCGTTCTCACCACGGAATTAAAAGATACCTACTACCGCCTCAAGCCGCCGCGCACCGCCGGACGCGAGCAATTCGGCCGCGAGTACGCGGAGAGATTTCTTGCCGCGTGCAAGGCGCGCAGCAAGAGCCCCGAAGACGCGCTGGCAACAGCAACCGCGCTCACAGCGGAAACCATCGCGCGCAGCTACGCACGATTCGTTGCGCCGAAGATGCAAGGCCATCCCGTGGACTATATCGTCTCCGGCGGCGGCGCGCGCAACAAAACGCTGACGGCGATGCTGCAAAATCGCCTCGCGCCGCTCGGATGCGCGCTCGCTTCCAGCGATAACTTCGGCCTGCCCGTCGAGGCCAAGGAAGCAGCGGCCTTTGCGCTGCTCGCCTGGCAGACGTGGCATCGCCTGCCCGGAAACGTGCCCGCGGCGACGGGCGCAAAAACGCCCGTCATTCTCGGCCAGGTGACCTATGCGTAGGCTGCTCGCGCTCAGCTTCGTGTTTCTGTGCGCGGCACCCCTGCCCGGATGCCGCGAAGCAAAACGCGATCCGCGCACGGTTGTCTTTCTGATCGAGAGCAGCCCCACAAGCCTCGATCCGCGCGTAGGAACAGACGCGCAATCGGAGCGCATCGACGAGCTTCTCTTCGACGGCCTCGTGCAGTTCGATGCGCAATTTCATTTCACGCCTGCGCTGGCGCAATCATGGGATGAGCCCGATCCGCGCACAATCATCTTTCACCTGCGCCACGGCGTGCGCTTTGCCGACGGCCGCCTCTTGACCAGCCGCGACGTCGCCTGGACGCTGAACTCCATGCGCGATGGCACCGTCATCAGCGCCAAGGCCGCCTCTTACGCATCGATTGATTCCGTCGAAACGCCGGATGCCTACACGGTGATTCTGCATCTGAAGCAGCCGGACAACTTTCTGCTCACCAACCTTTCTACGCGCGCAATGGGAATTGTCCCCGCCGGCTCAGGCCGCGATTTCTGGCGCCATCCCATCGGCACCGGACCGTTCCGCTTTGTCAGTCAGCAGATCGATCAGGATGTAGTCATCGAGCGCAATCCGCTGAGCTGGAGCGCTGTTCCCAAAATCGAACGTGTTCGCTTTGCCGTAGTCCCCGATACAATCACCATGGCGCTGGAGCTGGAAAAAGGCTCAGCCGATGTGGAAGACAACGCGCTGCCCATGGATTCGCTTCCCGTGCTCGCCAGCCGCCCGAATCTCGAAGTCACAGACGTGCCCGGAACGGAGATTCAGTACCTCGCCTTCAATCTACGCGACCCGATCTTGAAGGATGTGCGCGTGCGCCAGGCCATCTCCTGCGCCATCGACCGCGACCTGATCATCCGCACCCTGATGGATGGGCACGCGCAGCCGGCAAAGAGCATATTGCCGGCAACCCACTGGGCATGGAACGGCGGCGGACCCGATTTCAACTACGATCCTGCGCGCGCCAATCGGATTCTCGACCAGGCCGGCTACCGGCGCGGCGCCGGCGGCGTGCGCTTCCATCTCACCATGAAGACCAGCACCGTCGAAGACGCGCGCCTGCTCTCGGCAGTCCTGCAGCAGCAGCTCGCGCGCGTCGGCATCGCGCTCGATATTCGCAGCTACGAGTTCGCAACGTTTTATGCGGACGTGCTGCGCGGAGCCTTTCAGATCTACTCCCTGCGCTGGATCGGCGGCAACGAGCAGCCGGATCTTTTCACGTACGCATTTGCCAGCACGCGCTTTCCACCCAGGGGAGCCAATCGCGGCCACTACTCCAACCCGCGGCTCGACGCCCTGCTGGACGACGCATGGCAGAGCGCGGACCAGGAGCGGCGCAAGGCCGATTACGCCCAGGCGCAGCAGATTCTCGCCCGCGATCTGCCCGCGCTCAACCTCTGGTACCGCGATACGGTGGTGGTGCACAACCGCCGGCTGACGCATGTCGAGCCCACTGCCTCCGGCAGCTTCAGCTTTCTGGAGACGGCGGAGCTGGCGCAATAAACAGTTTTTGCGCCATCCCTGCCCGGCGGGCCGCTTTGTCGTCTTTTTTGCCGTCTTTTACGTCTACATAAATGGAGTAATGAATTCTTTAGTTGCAGGCCATTTTTCCCATTCTTACGGTGAACGAACAGATGAAACGCGCAACGCAAATTCGGCTTGTACCTTCAACAGCTCTGGCGGCGATTCTGGCCTTTGCGGTTTTCCTGGCCTCCGCATCGGCGGCGCCGGCGCAGGCAACGCGCTTCCTCGGCTCCATTTCGGCCATCAACGGCAACACGCTCACGGTCAAGACGCAATCCGGCGAAACGCATCAGGTGACGGTTCCCGCAGACGCGGCGATCAAGCGCGTCGAGCCGGGCGCGCACGACCTCAGCGCGGCGGTTTCCATCACGCTCGGCGACCTGGCCGTAGGCGACCGCGTGCTGGTGCGGGTAAATCCCAACTCGACGGGCAACCCTCCGGCGGCGGATCAGGTTATCGCCATCAAGGCCGCGGACGTGGCCCAGAAGCAGCAACAGGAGCGCGAAGATTGGCAGCAGAATGGCGTGGGTGGGCTGGTCAAGAGCGTGGACGCGGCCGGCGGCGTCATCGTGATTGCCTCCGGCGCCGGCGTGGCGGCAAAGACGATCACCGTGAGAACGGCGCCCTCCACAATTCTCAAGCGCTACGCGCCTGATTCGGTGAGTTTCGATCAGGCGCAGCCCGCACCCATCAGTGCCATTCAGCCGGGCGACCAGTTACGCGCCAAAGGCGACAAGAACGCCGATGGGACTGAAATCACGGCCAATGAGATCGTCTCCGGAACCTTCAAGAATCTCTCCGGCATCATTACCTCCATCGACACGGCGGGCTCCACGGTCTCCATCAAGGACCTCGCCTCCAAAAGGCCGTACACGATTCACATCGTCTCCGACACGCAGATTCGCAAGCTGCCGGAGCAGATGGCGCAGATGCTTGCGGTGCGGCTCAAGGGCGCGGGCGGATCGAGACGCGAATCGGGACAAGGTTCAGCGCAAGCCCCGGCTCGTTACTACGGCCAGGGCGCAGCCGGCAACGGGCGCAGAGCCGGCGGCGACCCACAGCAATTCCTGAGCAGAATACCTGCCATTCAGCTCTCCGATCTCCAGAAAGGCCAGGCCATCATGGTAGTGGCCACAAATGGAACGACAGATGTAAACGCCATTGTGTTGCTGTCCGGCGTGGAGCCGCTGCTTGAAGCTCCAGCGGCAAGCGATCTGCTCTCAAGCTGGAGCATGGGCAGTGGAGACGCCGGCGCCGCGGGACAGCAATAAGCGCGGCAAGCCGTAAGAAAACATTTACGCATCGATCCAATGAATCAAAAACAACGAGGATAACCTTGCATTCCGCACTTCAACGTTCTTTGTGTCTCTTCATCGCATTCGGCGCCTGCCCGGCCGCGATGCTTGTCGCGCAATCCCCATCCGCGGTCTCCGCGCAGGCGGATGACGCCACAGCGTCCACCATTCACGGGCATATCACGGACCCCAGCGGCGCGCTGATCCCCGGAGCCAAAATCTCCGTAACCACGCTCGACGGCAAACGGGTGGCGGCAGCCACGGCGGACTCAACCGGCGGCTATGCGATCCGCGGGCTCAAGCCGGGCAGCTACATCGTCATGGCCACGTTCAACGGCTTCGCGCCCTTCCAGTCGAAGCCCATCACGCTTGAGGCCGGCCAGGGCAAGCGCGTAGACATTGCGATGGCCATCCAGGTGGCGCAGCAGAATGTCGTCGTCTCTGACGACATTCCCACGGTGAACGTGGAAGCCTCCGGCAACACCAATGCCATCGTGATTAAGGGCAAAGACCTCGACGCGCTCTCCGACGATCCCGACGAATTGTCGAACGAACTGCAAGCGCTCGCCGGCCCATCCGCCGGCCCCAACGGCGGCCAGATTTACATCGACGGCTTCTCCGGCGGCCAGCTTCCGCCCAAATCCGCCATCCGCGAGATCCGCATCAACCAGAACCCGTTTTCCGCCGAGTACGACCGTCTCGGCTACGGCCGCATTGAGATTTTCACCAAGCCCGGCACCGACAAGCTGCACGGAAGATTCTTTGCGCAGGGCAATGACAGCGCCTTCAACACGCTGGCTCCCTTCGCCAAATCCGTTCCCTCCTACGACAGCTACCAGTTCAACGGCACGCTGAGCGGCTCCTTCAACAAGAGCACTTCGTTCTTCCTCAGCGGTGAGCGGCGCAACACCGGCAGCGTGAATGCGTGGCTGCTTCCCTACGCAACATTCCAGAATTCGGACGGCTCCTACTACGTGGCCGACAATTACAATGTCGCCCTGCCCTTGGAGCACATCCGCACCAACGCTTCGGCTCGCATCGACTGGCAGGCCGGCGAAAAGAACACGCTGACGGTCCGTTACGGTTTCTATGACGAGAACGAAAACGGCGACCTCAGCGCCCAGTCGCTGCCCAGCGCCGCATATAACGAGGGCGACACCGACCACACCGTGCAGGCCAGCGACAGCTACGTCATCAACGACCACATCGTCAACGAAACCCGCTTCCAGTACGAGCGCACAAACGACAACGAGATCCCGGTTTCGTCTGACCGTACCATCTCCGCCACGCAGGAGTTTACAGGTGGCGGCTCGAAGACCCAGACCGACAAGGACCACACCACGAAGCTCGAGTTCCAGAACATCACCACCTGGACCCACGGCACGCAGACCATCAACTTCGGCACGCGGCTGCGCGATGGGCGCGACGCCAACTTTACCGACGCGAACTTTAACGGCACCTTCAGCTTCAACACGTTCACCGACGCCAGCAACAAATTACAACCTGCCAGCCAGGCTTACGCGGACATGGCCAACGCCCTTGCCTCCGGCGAGACCTACGCGCAATTCGTCACCGCCAATCCCGACGAGACACCCATCAACGCCAGCTACACCACCGGCCAGATGTCCGCCGTGGCCAATATGTTCGACGCCGCGCTCTTCGTGCAGGACGACTGGAAGTTCAACCGCCGCCTGACGCTCTCCGGCGGCCTGCGCTGGGAGTCGCAGAACCACATCGCCGACCACAGCGACTGGGCGCCGCGCGTGGCCCTTGCCTACGCGCTCGACGGCGGCAAGGGCAAGCAGCCCAAAACCGTGCTGCGCGCCGGATGGGGCATCTTCTATGACCGCTTCCAGGTGACGGATCTCCTGACGATCCAGCACGCCAACACGCAAGACCAGATCGTGTTGAACAATCCGAATTGCACCTCGACGGCAACCTCGCTGCAAGCGCTGGATATGAGCACCTGCGAGAGCACCGGGACAGGCAGCACCAGCAGCAGCAGCGCCGTGCCGGTGCGCTACCGCGTCATGCCCGGCTTCAAGTCGCCTTACACCAGCCAGGCGGGCGCAAGCCTGGAGCGGCAGGTGACAAAGACCGTCACCGCCACGCTCACCTATCTGCACTCTCTCGGCGCGCACCAGTTGGTCACAGCCAATGCCAACCAGATGAACGCAATCGGCGATTACCCCATCAACCCCGCCGGCGGCTACATCTACCAGTTCACCCCCGAGGGAATCTTCAAGCAGAACCAGTTGATTGCCAACGTGAACGCGCGCATCAGCCCCCGGCTGAGCTTCTTCGGCTTCTACACCCTCGGCTATGCGAACTCCGACGGCGGCGCAGGCTCGAATATCTCGAACATCTATGACTTCGCCCAGGATTACGGCCCGGCAACCTTCAACTCGCGCAACCAGGTCTTTATGATGGCCAGCTACACCGGCCCGTGGGGAATCAGCTTTAACCCCTTCCTGATTGCGCAAGCCGGCAAGCCGTACAACATCGTCCTGCAGACGGATACTATAAACGGCTTCTACAACCAGCGCCCGGGCATAGCCACGTCATCCGACTGCACAGCCGGTGCCAACGGCCCGCGCTATTACTCCACGCAGTGGGGCTGCCTGGACGAGGACCCGGTCTCCGGCGAGCAGTTGATTCCAGCCAACATCGCCACCGGCCCGGCATCGGTAGCCTTCAACCTGCGCGTCAGCCGCAGCATCGGCATCGGGCCGAAGATAGGCGGCGAAACCGGATCGGGCGGACCGCCTCCAGGCGGTGGTCCCGGCGGTGGCGGACATCATGGCGGTGGTCCTGGCGGCGGCGGACCGGGCGGCGGATTCGGCCCCGGCGGCTTTAGTGGCGGCGGCGGACCGCACGGCATGTTCGGCAGCGGCGGTTCAGCGCGCAAGTATTCGCTGACCCTGACCGCGCAAGCGCTCAACCTCTTCAACAACGCCAACTACGGCGGTCCAGACGGCACGCTGGGAAGCACCTACTTCGGCAAATCCACGACCGCGGCCAGCGGCATCTTCAGCTCGGGCTCGGCCTCGCGGCGCATCTTCGTCCAGGCAATCTTCTCCTTCTAACGCGCCTGAGCCAACCCACAAGGCCGGAGCAAACGCTCTGGCCTTGTGCTGTGTGCACCGCCATGATGCCACAGATGCACAAAGGGTAGGCCGGGGCTTTAGCCCGGCAATCAGCGCTGTGAAATAAGCCTGGCCTTCAGGCCCTGAGATATGCTTTTGCAGCTTTGCGTGTCAGCGCGATATGGCTCTGCGCGCAACCCACTCATCGCCGAATCGCCCGGTAAACCTGCTCCCACTCCTCTGCCTTCGCATCGATACCGAACCGCTCGACAACGCGTGTCCGCGCCGCAGCGCCCATCCGCGCCCGCTCATCCTCGCTCATCCGCATGATCGCCACCATCGCCGCAGCCAGCGCATCAGAATCTCCCGCCCCAACCAATTCGCCCGCATCTCCCGCCAGCTCACGCACGCCGCCAACGTCAGTTGCAACCACCGGCTTCTCCATCGCCATCGCCTCGCCAGCCGCCAGCGGCATTCCCTCCCATGCCGAAGCAAGAACGAAACCATCCGCCGCATCCAGCAGCGCGGCAACATCCCTGCGCAAACCCAGCCAGCGAACCGATTCGCGCAACCCCAACCCCTCCGCCTGCAAGCGCAGTTCCCGCGCGTACTCCGCTGCGCCATCTCCCGCAATCCAAAGCTCAGCGTCGCCATTCGCATCTCTAACCCGCGCAAACGCCCTCAGCAGGTTCGGATAATCCTTTGCCGGAGCAAGCCGTCCCACGGCCAGCCACACAAATTTTTCCCCGGCTCCCATCTCGGCCCGCACCTCCGCTCGCCGCAAAGCATCCGGCGCAAACTCCTCCGCGTCCATTCCATTCGCAATCACGCCGCACTTCCGCGCCGGAACCGCGCGCAGCCGCACATAGCACTCGCGCACCGCCTCGCTCACCGCAACCGTGTACGAGCTCATCCAATCCGTCAGCCGATACGCCAGCATCCGCGGCCACGTGCCCTCGTAAACATTGTGAATCGTCGAAACCACCCGCGCGGAACCATGCGCAAACCCCAGAAACCGCGCCGCCAGGTTGCCGTGAAAGTTGTTCCCGTGCAGCACATCCGGCTGAAAACGCTGAATCTCCGCCACGGCGCAAGCCAGGCCGCGCAGCAGGCTCAACGGATGCCTGCCAATCCCGAAGTGCACAACCTCAAGCGCCCCGGAATCCAGATCCTCCGCGCCCTCCGGCAGCAGCGCAAACAGCTTTACCGCGTGCCCGCGCCGCGCCATGCGCCGCGCCAGCAGCACAACCTGCCGCTCCGCGCCCCCGTGGCCAGCGTAGTGAGAAGAAAGGCGATCCGCATGGGAAATTCAAATCTTACGAAAATTCACGAAATGATGGTACAGTTGGCAATACAGCTTCACGAGGAATACCATGCCAGGCGATATCCAACTTACTTGCAGCGACTGCGGGCAGGAGTTTACCTTCACCGCTGCCGATCAGGCGTTTTTTTCCGAACGCGGCTTTTCTACCCCAAAACGCTGCAAAAACTGCCGTGCCGCCAAAAAGGCCGGACAGGAAGGCGGCGGAGGGTACCGCTCCCAGGCCTCGCATGGAACTCCGGTGATCTGTTCCGGCTGCGGCCAGCCGACCACGGTTCCCTTTGAGCCACGCGGCGACCGGCCCGTCTTCTGCCGGGATTGCTACACCGCCCGCAAAGGCGCCGGCGGTGGCGGCGGACGCGGGCGCTACTAGCCTCCGGCACGGGCGAAAGGCCTTCCAAAAATCAAGCACAAACCCCAGGGTGCGCGTTTTCTATTTGCAGAAAACGCGTACCTTGGTCTTGTTGCCTTCCGTGCCGTCTACGTCCACGGTCAGGTCTTCCAGATGGTCGATCGGCTCTTCCAGGTTTTCCGGCTTGATCTGCGAAAGCGTCAGCGGAACGCCGTACCGTCTCAGCGCCTCTACGCTCTTCTCCGTACTAACTTGCTAACTCGCCACCGCGCAAAGCGCGGCTGACCCGCTACAGCATTTTCCGGATGGGTGTAGGCGGGCAAGAGTGAGATCGATTCTCGCCCGCGTCCGTTTTTCCTGACCCCTGACCCCTGACCCCTGATCCCTGTCTTTTACGGCACCGTAAACGGCCGGAAGCCGTCCGTCGGGAAGAGCCCCGTCGGCGCGGCAGCCGCCGAAGGCTGCCGCCGGAAGAGATAGTGAATCGAGAACCCCGCCGAAACGGCATTGTAATTCGACGTATTGTTCGCGCTCAGGAAGCCGCCGATGAACCAGTGCTCGCCAAGCTGATAAGCCGTAGCGCCGCTGAAGTTATAGTTCGCGCCCACTGAGGTGAAAGCAGGCAGCGCGGCATTGTTCAGCGCAATCTCCGTCGGCTGCTGGCCGGCCAGCGGGAACAGCGGCGTCTTGTCCTCCTGGAAGGCCTGCACGCCCAGGTCGCCGGAGATCGTGTAATGCCAGCGCGTGAGGTAGTGCCCGGTCCAGGTGAGCGGCACGCTGGCCAGGAAAAACGCCTGCGGGCTGAAGTAGCCGCCCATGCCGAAGGTGTACGCCGACTCGTTGTGCGCGTAGTGCATCCCGAAGAAGTTCGCGCCCACCGTCAGCGAGCCGTACTCGGGCAGCGTCCACACCCGCCAGTAAGCGCCGCCATCGCCGTCGTAGCGCGAGTTCGACTCCGTGTTGTAGCCGCGCAGCGCCTGTCCGCCGCCGCTGATATAGAAGCCCGAGAGCTCGTCGCCGCGCGCAAACTGCACCTCGCCGCCGGTCGAAACCACCCCGCCCCAGATATTGCCCGGATAGCTGAGCGAGGCCGAGCCCGGATCGCGCATCCCGGCATAGGAAAGCTGCGTTTCTTTGACGGAATCGCGCGTCAGCGTAACGGTAAACGGCCCGCCGTCCGGCTGCCAGCGCAGCCTGCCCGTCCAGTTGCTCACCAGGAAGCCATAAGGCGTATGCCCCGCGGCCAGCGCCAGATGCGGAAAGACCAACTGCGCCTCGCCGCCCAGCCCGGTAGCGTTCTGTTGCGGCGGTGGCGTGCCGGTTGTGTTGGTTGTTGCATTCGGCCCGGTGTTGGTGTCCGTGCCCAGCGGCTCGGGAATGTTCACCAGCTCCGTGCCCGACTGCGTAGACTCCTGCACCTGAATGATGGCCGAGCCGGTCGCCTGTCCCGAATCCAGAAAGACCGGCCGCGCGATCACCGTGAGGCGGCCGCTATATCCAAACGGCGTGGAGGCCTCAAA
>JASHPD010000172.1 GCA_030038315.1 Acidobacteriaceae bacterium | reverse complement strand
GGCACACGCGTGGGCGCTGAAGACCTTCCGCGAGTTCAGGAGCGAGGGACAATTCGTTCCGTTTTCCGTGGGAAAGCAGACGGTCGTATTTCCGGGCTTTGACGGCGGCGCGGAATGGGGCGGGCCGGCGATTGATCCGGTGCGGAAGATTCTGTATGTGAATTCGAACGAGATGGCCTGGACGGGCGGCCTGATGGCTGCGGGACAGGCCGGCAGCCCCGGCGAGCGCGTCTATCGCTCGCAGTGCGCGATTTGTCATGGAATCGACAGGGCTGGCTCGCCGCCGGCGTTTCCTTCGCTTGTGGGGGTTGTGGCAAAACTTGGCGAGGCTAAGGTTCGCCAGACAGTTCGGCAGGGAACTGGGAGAATGCCATCGTTTCCAAATGTGGATGATGAGGGATTGGCCAGCCTGATTTCGTTTTTACGTACTGCACCTGTTGCAAGCGATAAGAAAGAGATGGCCGCGGCTCCTGAAACGGCGGCATCGGTGGACGCGCAGGGCTATGCGGTATATCAGGAGCGTTGCGCGATCTGCCATGGGGATCATCGCGAGGGAATTCCGCCTTCGTTTCCGATGCTGATAGGGTTGGGAAGCCGTTTTTCGGCTGCGCAGACGGTTGATCTCATTCATAAGGGCAAAGGCCGTATGCCGCCGATGCCGGGTTTAGAGGGCGCTGAGCTGGAATCGCTGCTGCGCTACCTGGGAGTGAGCGCGAAGGCGGAGCAATCCGAAGAGGCCGGGAATGCGCAGCGTGAGTATATTTTTACGGGCTACCGCAAATTCCTTGCCCCGGACGGCTATCCGGCTTTTGCTCCGCCGTGGGGGACGTTGAGCGCGATTGATCTCACGACAGGGAAGTATCTTTGGAAAATCAATCTGGGGGAATATCCGGAGCTTGCGAAGCAAGGGTTGACGAATACCGGAAGCGAGAACTATGGCGGGCCGATTGTTACGGCCGGCGGGCTGGTTTTTATTGCCGCCACCGTGCATGACCACTCGATTCGCGCTTTTGATGCGGAAACGGGGAAGCTGTTGTGGCGCGCGGATCTCCCTTATGCCGGCGTGGCAACTCCTTCGACGTACATGATCGATGGCCGACAGTATGTGGTGATTGCCGCGAGTAACATGCGCACTCCCGAGAAGCCGCAGGGGGGAGTCTATGTGGCTTTTGCGTTGCCGAAGCGCCGCTGAATTTTCCGTATAGGATGGAATGCCTGGACCACAGCGAGAGACGCAACGGATGCCGGCGCACTAATCTAAGCGCATGGCGTTTTTGTTTCCGCGCATCTATCCGATTCTCGATTCGTCTTTTTTGCCGCAAGGGAATCACGCTGCATTCCTTGATTCGCTGGCGCAGTCGCTTGCCGGCAGCGGCGTGACGCTGCTTGAGTACCGCAACAAGACGGGCACGGCGGATGAGATTCTGGCCGACGCGGAGATCCTCCGCCACGCCATGCCTGCTGCGAAGCTCATTCTCGATGATCGCGCCGATCTTGTAGTGCAGGCCGGCTTTGACGGCGCGCACGTGGATGCGGGCGATATTTCGGTTGCCGAAGCGCGGCAGATCGTCGGTCCGGACCGCATTGTCGGGACCTATGGCGGGCCCGCTGACGATTCATTCATGCTGCTCACCGGCATTCTCAGCGAACCGGCTGACTACTTTGCCATTGGCCCTGTTTTTCGCACCACCACGAAGCAGACCAGCAAACCGCCCATCGGCATTGATGGCGTCAGGGAGCTTCGTTTTCAGGCCGGACGTGAGACGATTCTTACCGCCGCTGCCGGCATTACGCTTGAAACTGCGCCGCAGGTGATCCAGGCCGGCGCCACAACGGTAGCCGTGGCCTCCGCGCTTTTCCGCGCAGCCGATCCGGCGGCTGAATTCCGCCGCTGGAGTGAGCGGTTGCGATAAGGAGCAGTGGGTCAGTTTACCCGCAGGGGCTAAAGCCTCCGCTTTTTAACGACTCATTCGGCATGACTAAAGTCGTGCCCTGTTACGAAGCAAATTCAAACTGAGACACTACCCGATGAGGCAGGCACTTTCCCAGTGCGGTGTCTCCGAAGTTCCTGGTGTAATTCGCGAAAAGCAACTGCAGATCCTTCGACTGCGTTTGGCGCAAAATACGCGCCAAACTACGCTCAGGATGACAGTGCATTTATGATGCGAACTTGAGAGACAGGACACTGGCGTGATGCTTATGCGGTATTCATGCCCGGCTGGATAAAATTCTAGAGACAAGTCCTGCATCCATCAGGTACAAACTTCCCAGTGACGACTTCCAGAATTACGCCGCAAGCGGAGGACGCGCCCTCCGCAAACAAGATGGTGCAGAGCCTGGGACTTTTCAGCTCCACGGCCATCGTCATCGGCTCGATGATCGGCTCGGGCATCTTCATCGTCAACTCCGACATTGCCCGCGTTACCAACTCGCCTGCCCTTTATCTTGGCGCGTGGGTTGTGACCGGCATCATGACCCTGGTTGCCGCGCTCAGCTATGGCGAGCTGGCCGCGATGATGCCGCGCGCCGGCGGTCAATATGTCTATCTGCGCGAGTCTTTCGGCCCCATCTGGGGATTTCTCTACGGCTGGACGCTCTTTGCCGTCATTCAGACCGGGACCATTGCGGCCGTCTGCGTGGCCTTCGGCAAATTTCTCGGCGTCTTTTTCCCAACGGTCTCCACGACACACTGGCTCTGGCATATCGCGCATGTGCCGGCGATTCCGCTTGGCCCGATGGTGCTGGGCAATATGGAAATCGGCGTCAACACCGCGAACCTTACGGCGATTGCCGTTGTGGTCCTGCTGGCGCTGATTAACCTCTTCGGCGTCCGGCTCGGTGCGCTCATCCAGAACATCTTTACCTCGGCGAAGTCGCTCTCGCTGGCCGGGTTGATTCTTCTTGCCTTCACTATCGGCATCAACGCAACGGCGTGGAACGCCAATTTTGGCTTGCACTGGCAGAAGTTCTGGCAGAACGCCGGCCTGCACACCATGCACCCTGTGCAGGTGGGCGTGGGCGGGCCAACCGCAATGGTGAATCTTTTTGTGGTGCTCGCGGTGGTGCAGGTGGGCTCGCTCTTTTCCGCGGATTGCTGGAACAATATCACGTTTACCGCCGGTGAGGTGAAGAATCCGAAGCGTAACATTCCGCTCTCGCTGGTTCTCGGCACGGGCTTTGTGGTGACGGCATATTTTCTGGCGTCGCTGGCCTATCTTGTGGTGCTGCCGATGCACGGCGACCCGGCGGGAGCGACGGCGCTGGCGCGCGGCATTCAGCACGCGACGGAAGACCGCATCGGCACGGCGGCTCTTCAGCAGATTTTTCACTCCGGCGGCGCCGAGCTCATGGCCGCCGCGGTGCTTATCTCCACGTTTGGCTGCGCCAACGGGCTCACCATGGCCGGCGCGCGCGTCTACTACGCTATGAGCCGGGACGGCCTCTTCTTCAAGTCCGTCGGCAAGCTGCATCCCAAGTGGCGCACGCCCGCCGCGGGAATCCTGGTGCAGGCCGCATGGACCGCTGTGCTCTGCGTCTCCGGTTCTTACAGCCAACTGCTTGACTACATCATCTTTGCCGAGCTGGTTTTCTACATTCTCACCATTGCCGGCCTCTTTGTGCTGCGCGTTAAGCAGCCGCAGGCCGAACGGCCGTACAAGGCGCTTGGTTATCCCCTGCTGCCCGCGCTTTATATCCTGATGGCCGCATGGGTCTGTATCGTATTATTGCGATACAAGCCGCAGTACACATGGCCTGGACTGGCGCTTGTTCTGCTTGGCATTCCGGTGTACCTGTTCTGGTCGCGCCGGCCGGAGGGTCGGACGGGGAAAGCTGTATCTGGATGATAATGGCCTGCGGCAAGGGCCGAGATTTTGGGCGAGATTTCTGAAGAACGTCCCTCTGGGGCTAAAGCCTAGCTTGCGGCAAGAAGATCGCACAAGAGTGGCGCGGCACATATCGAAATTGGAGGGAATGGATGGCGAGCAGGCTGTTTGCGACAAAGCCGATCAAGTCGATCATGGCGGAGGCCGCGGGGGAAGGCGAACAAACGCTGAAGCGCGCGCTGGGGCCCATCAACCTGGTCACGCTAGGCATCGGCGCCATTATCGGCGCGGGCATTTTTGTGCTGACGGGAACGGCTGCGGCGCAGTTTGCCGGGCCGGCGATTGTGATCTCGTACATCATTGCGGGAATCGGATGCGTGTTTGCGGGGCTGTGCTACGCCGAGTTCGCGTCCATGTTGCCGATCGCCGGCAGCGCCTACACCTACGGCTATGCAACCATGGGCGAGCTGGTGGCGTGGATCATCGGATGGGCGCTGGTGCTGGAATACGCGTTCGGTGCGGCGACGGTGGCCGTGGGCTGGAGCGGGTTTGTTGCGAGCCTGCTGGGGTTCTTCGGCACGCGGCTGCCGTTCAATCCTACGCCCCAAATCTCGATGGTGCTGTTCGGGCATCCGCTCCACGCACAAGTGGACATCTTCGCTTTGTCGGCGCTTATTATCATCACCGCGATCCTCGTCGTCGGCGTGCGCGAGTCGGCGAACTTTACCAGTGCCGCGGTTATGATTAAGGTTGCGGTGGTGCTGATCTTCATCGGCCTGGCTCTCGCCTTTGCCTTCGGGCACTGGCAGCACATGCTCACCAACTGGCATCCGTTCATCCCCAAGAACACCGGCCACTTCGGCCAGTACGGATGGTCGGGTATCATGCGCGGGGCCGGCGTGGTCTTCTTCGCCTACATCGGTTTCGACGCCGTTTCCACCGCCGCCCAGGAGGCCCGCAACCCGCAAAAAGACATGCCCTTCGGAATCCTGGGCTCTTTGATCCTCTGCACCATCCTGTATATCTTCGTCGCCGGCATGCTCACCGGCCTCAAGCCCTATACCACGCTCAACGTTGCCGCGCCCGTCGCGGACGGCGCGGCCGCAATCGGCGTGCGATGGGGGGTTCTCCTCATCGACGTCGGCGCCATTGCCGGCCTTGCCTCGGTGATGCTGGTGATGCTTTTGGGCCAGACCCGCGTCCTCTACACCATGTCAAAGGACGGACTGCTTTGGGAGTGGGTGGGCAAGCTGCATCCCCGCTTTTGCACGCCCTGGCTCATCACGATTGTGATGGGCATGTTCGCCGCATTCCTGGCAGCATTTTTCCCCATCACCCTGCTGGGCGAGCTGGTGAGCCTGGGTACGCTGCTGGCGTTTACCATCGTGTGCCTGGGCGTGTGGGTGATGCGGGCGAAGCAGCCGGATGTGCCGCGGCCGTTCCGCACGCCGTGGGTGCCCATAGTGCCGATTTGCGGCATGCTTGTGTCGGTGGCGCTGATGGTGTCGTTGGATGCGCCGGCGTGGATCGGGTTTGGGAGCTGGCTGATTGTGGGCCAGATTATTTATTTCGTATATAGCCGCAAGCACAGTAAAGTGCAGCGGGCCCTGGCGGCGGAGGCGGCTAAGGCGGCGCGGTGAGATAACGTGATCGGAATGCAAAACTTCAGGCTTAGCGCGCCTCAAGCGTGAGGCCAGGAATCAGCTCACTACGCCGTCGTCTTCGCGCAGTGCTCGTCGAAGGCGCGAACCAGCTCGCCGGCAATCTCCTGCGCCGTTACGGACTCGATGACATAGCGCTGCATCAGGTAAACCATCTTGCCGTCGCGCAGAATTGCAATCGCGGGCGAAGAAGGCGGGTTGCCTTCGAAGTAGCTGCGTGCGCGCTCCGTGGCCTCGCGGTCCTGGCCGGCAAAGACAGTGATTTTGCGGTCCGGCTGGTTGGCGGCATTCGCCAGCGCCAGGCGCACGCCAGGACGCATCTTGCCGGCGGCGCAGCCGCAGATCGAGTTGACGACGACCATCGCGGTTCCAGGCTGGGCCAGCGCCGCGTCCACCTCTTCAGCCGTCCGAGTTTCCTTGATCCCGGCGCGGACGAGTTCCTCGCGCATGGGAGTCACCATCAGTTCTGGGTACATTGCCGCCTCCAGGCAGGGAAATTGCCTGTTGTTATTTTACCCGAGTTCCGCATCGGCTCATGCGAGGAATGGTACGGCGCAGTGTAGCCTTGAGACGGATGCGCATGGAAGCAAACAAGCCTCTTGCTCCGCTCACCACGCTCGGCGTAGGCGGACCGGCGCGATTTTTTCTCGAAGCTCGTGCGGAAGCGGAGATGGTTGAAGCCATTGCCTGGGCCGAAGACCGCGATTTGCCGATGTTCATTCTCGGCGGCGGCAGCAATCTTGTTGTTTCCGACAATGGATTCGACGGACTTGTTCTTCACGTTGCGATCAAGGGCGTTGCGATGCAGGAAACCGCGGTGCAGGAGGAAATTCTCTTTTGCGCGGCGGCCGGCGAGGAGTGGGATGCTTTTGTGCGGCGCGCCGTAGAGGCCAACTGCGCCGGCATCGAATGCCTGGCCGGGATTCCCGGCACTGTGGGCGGGACGCCTGTGCAGAATGTCGGCGCTTACGGACAGGAGGTTGCATCCGTCATCGAACGCGTGCGGGCTTTTGATCTGTGGGAGCGGTCTTTCGTTGAATTTTCTGCTGCTGAGTGTGAATTTGCTTATCGACGCAGCCGTTTCAATTCGCGCGATCGAGGCCGCTACATCGTGACGCGTGTGGATTTTCGCCTGCGGCGTAACGGTGCGCCGACTCTGAAATACGTGGATTTGCAGAAGGCTTTTGCGGCAAATGCGCATCCCAGTGTGAGCCAGGTTGCGGATGCCGTGCGGAAAATTCGGCTTGGCAAGGGAATGTTGCTTGTCAAGGGCGATGCCGACTGCCGCAGCGCGGGAAGTTTCTTCAAAAATCCGGTTGTCAGCGTGGAAACAGTACGAAGAATCTCTATCGCAGCCGGCAAAGAGCCGCCGGTCTTTCCGGCGGGCGACGATGCGCACGCTAAAATTCCCGCCGCATGGCTGATTGAGCAGGCGGGCTTTGCCAAAGGCTATCGGCGCGGCGCGGCGGGTATTTCCTCGCGGCACACGCTTGCGCTTGTTAATCGCGGAAACGCTACTGCTGAGGAGATTCTTGCGCTGGCGCGGGAGATTCGCGCTGCTGTGCAGGATCAGTTTGGTGTCGATCTGGAGATGGAGCCAGTGTTGGCCGGCTTTTAAGAGGATTTCTATACCTAACTTCCGTATTTATTTTCTGCGTTTCACGCACGGGCCATCCACGTGGAGGAATGCGTTGTTTTGCAGTCTTAGCGGGTTAGCGCGCTACGCGCGATAGCAAGTTAGCAGGTCAGCGATGGAATGTATCCGGCGGGGATCTCAGCATGGAATTCCCTCTTTTTAAGAAGGACGGATTCAGCGGCGTATTAAGCCTGCGAGCCGACCCCGCGTATGATCCGCTCACGCTCTTCGCGCAGAACCTCGTGCGCCGCTCCCTGCGCGGCAATTTTGCCTTCGTGCAGCAGCACAACTTCGGCGCCGGTCAGAAACGCGTCGGTTGCGTCATGCGTTGCCAGAATTACCTGCACGCGCTGCTCGCGCAGCCACGGCTGCAGGCGCGCAATCAGCGCATCGCTTGCCTTTCCGTCGAGCGCTGAGAACGGCTCGTCGAGCAAGAGCACGCGCGGCATGGGCGCCAGCGCGCGCGCCAGGGCAATTCGCTGGGCTTCGCCGCCGGAGAGATCGGCAACGCGGCGCGAGACAAGATGCGCGCCATCGACGAGCGCAAGCATCTGCCGGACTCGCTCCGCCTGCGCGGAGCGGTCCATGCGGCGCAGCCCGTAGCCAACATTCGCCGCCACGCCCAGGTGAGGGAAGAGCGCGGGCTGCTGCGCTACAAGCCCGATGTTGCGCGCGCCCGGCGGCAGTTTTGCCATTTCTTTTGTATCCACGGTGATTTGTGTTTTGCCGTCACGGTCCAATCCGGCTAGTACGCGCAGCAGCGTGCTTTTTCCGGAGCCGGACGGCCCGAAGAGCACCGTCCACGGCGATGCAAACCGGCAGGCAACGCGCAGATGAAAGCCGCCGCGCCGCAGGTCGAGCGAGCACTCAACCATGGCGCGCTCCTCGCCTTGCGCTTTCCGGTCCTGCTCCGCGCGCCACGCCGCTGGCGTAAAGCACGGCGAGCGCGGCCAGGCTCATTCCGAGCAATACGAGAGCGGTGTGCGTGGCCGCAGCGTAATCAAATCCTTCCACCTGGTCGTAGAGCGCAATCGAAAGGGTTCGGGTTGCGCCGGGAATGTCGCCGCCGAGCATGAGCACCACGCCGAACTCGCCCACGGTGTGCAGAAAGCTGAGGACAGCAGCGGTTGCGAGAGACCGGCGGGCAAGCGGAGCCAGCACAGTCCAGACAAGCCGCGGAGTGGATGCGCCTAGAAGCCGCGCGGCATCGACCAGAGCCGGATTTACCGCGGCGAATCCGGCCACGACCGGCTGCACGGCAAAGGGCAGGCTGTAAATGACCGAGCCGACAACCAGGCCGGAAAACGAAAATGCCAGCGGATGCCCGAGCAGCGCCACGATGGCACGCCCGAAGGCTGTGCGCGGCCCGAGCAGAACGAGAAGAAAGAAGCCGAGAACCGTAGGCGGCAGCACCAGCGGCAACGCGGTCACTGCTTCCAGCGCGGCAAGCCAGCGCGCGCGGCCCAGCACCAGCAGCGCAGCCAGCGGCACGGCGATGGCAAGCAGAATCGCCGTGGTGATCGCTGCCAGCTTCAGCGTTAGGATGAGTGCCTGCCAGTCCATGTTTGTGCATCCAGGATGCTGTGCAACAGGATACCCGGCTTGATTGCTTTTGGTTGCTTACGGGCTCGATCACTTCGCCGGTGCAAGGCCGCTCTGCGCCAACTGTGCCTGCACGGGCGCGGAAAGGACAAAGTCGAGAAACTTCTGCGCGGCTTCCGGCGCGGCTGCGTGCTTCAAGACCACGGCGGCCTGCTCCAGGGGCGGATAGGAATCGCGCGGCATAACGAAGTAGCTGCCCGCGGCTGTCATTTGCGCGGTCTTTGCGGAGGTGAGCGAGATAAGGCCGGCGTCGGCATTTGCAGAGTCCGCAAACTCCGCCGCCTGTGCAATGTTTTCCGCTGTAACGAGCCTGGGCTTGAGCGAGCGGTAGAGGCCGAGGCTTTGAAGCGCGGAGACGGCGGCTTTGCCGTAGGGAGCGCGATCGGGATTGGCAATGGCCAAGCGCTTGAGCGCGGAGCTGCGCAGCAGGGCGAGCGACGGCGCGCCCATCCCCGAGTCCTTGCGCGTCCAGAGCACCAGCGTGCCTTTGGCGTAAACCACCGGCACGCTTTCCTCGGCGAGTCCCGCATCGACCAGCCGCTGCGGATAGGCAACATTCGCGGCAAAGAAAATATCGAAGGGCGCGCCGTTCTGAATCTGCGTTACCAGCGTGGCCGAGGCCTGAAAGGTGGCTTCGGCATGAATGCCGGTTGCTTTCTGGAACTCGGCAAGAATGGGCGGCAGCACCGGCGTCAGATCCGCGGCGGCCGCGATGCGCAGCGGCGCCTGAGCGGCTGCCGGCGCGAGCCCCACAAGAAAAATCAACGCGACTCGGATCAGCTTCATTCAGTTTTCCCCGGTAATGCCTCAGCTTGATTTTGAGAACTTCAGGGGCTAAAGCCCGGAGGTTTTTGCGGCTTTGATTGCCGGGGATAAATCCCCGGCCTGCCAGTCGTGCCCTGAAACAAACAATTCAAACTGAGACACTACGTTTTTCTCCACTTAAAAGCAAACCTGCGCTTACGCTGATAGGCTATCAGCAGCGATGAACGACAATCTGCATCAGTTGCGGTGTTTCGGGTGTGGCGCCCGCATCTCCGGCCCGGAGGCGCGCCCGGATTTCCGCTGCGCCGTTTGCGGGGAGCTTTTTGAAGTCGATTATCCGGGCTGGGCGCGGCGCGGCGGGCCGGACAGGCCCAATCCCGGCGCGCTCAAATGGCTGTGGCGCGAGCGGCGCATGTCCTCGGAGACGCTCGACCACTCCGGCGTGTGGCGCTTCCGCGAGCTGCTTCCGTTTCTTGAGAATTTTGGCAATGCGGTTACGCTGCGCGAGGGCAATACGCCGCTTTATCCGCTCTACCGCGCCGCGAAATCGCTCGGGATCGACCAGCTTTACGCCAAGCACCAGGGGATGAATCCGACGGGCTCGTTCAAAGACACCGGCATGACGGCGGCGTTGAGCGTGGCGAAAGAACGCGGCTTCGAGTGGGTCGCCTGCGCGTCAACCGGAAATACGTCCGCGGCGATGGCCGCTTATGCCGCGCGCGCCGGGCTGCGCAGCCTGGTGCTGATTCCGGAGGGCAAGATCGCGTGGGGCAAGCTGTCACAGGCCATGGACTACGGCGCGGTGACCTGCCAGCTCAAGACCGACTTCGACGGCTGCCTGCGCGTGCTGACGGAGATCGTGCGCGAGTCACCCATCTATCTGCTCAACTCGGTCAATCCCTACCGGCTCGAGGGGCAGAAGACGCCGGCCTTTGAGAT
>JASHPD010000171.1 GCA_030038315.1 Acidobacteriaceae bacterium | reverse complement strand
CGGACCCGGCGTTTCAGGAAACACACTCGTCCAGGCCGCCACTGCCTGACCGACGCGACCATCCGGGAGCGGTGGCCTTGCACACGACAAAAGAATAAGAAGTATTTCCTGAAACTCTCTTACAGCGGATTCCAGAACGAAAATGCCGTCTTTTCAGTTTACCGGAATCCCGGGTTGGGAATAAAATCGGCTTATCTTTCCAGGCAGTTTGCTCCGGAGCCGCCGTCAGAGCGTCCCGGCCTTGGTGTCTTCCTTGCGACTTCCCTGAATCTGCCGTGCAGGCAGGCCAATGGCGGCAAGAGAGCGGAGCTGTGTGCGATGGCTGGCGGCGGTGCTTCCGATGCTCGGCGCGGCCCTGTTGTGCGCAACCCTGTTATGCGCAACACGGTGCTGCGCGCAGACGGCCGCAACCGGAGCCATTGCCGGCAAGCTCACCGACCTTCGCTCGAAGCCTCTCGGCGGTGTGACCGTCATTCTGAGCAACGCGCTCACCGGCGCGGAGGTCTGCGCGACAACGGCAAAGAACGGCGCATATCAATTCACCGGCCTCGCGCCGGGCGAGTACACGTTGGATGCGGAGAGTGCGCTCGGCCGGGGACATCTGGACGGCATTGAAATCTCCGCCGGCTTTGAAGCGCACATGCAGGCCGCGGTTCAGCTTGATCAGCTCCCCGCTGCGCAGCCTCCGATTTCGATCGCAGCCGCGGCCGCGACCGTTGCGCCGTTGGCTGCCAGTGCGCCCGCTTCGACGCCTCAGCAAACGCCCATGCGCGCCGCCGTTCCCGCGCTAATTCAACACACGCCGCAAACGATGCCCTCAGAAACGCCGATGCCGGCTGAATCCACACTCGCGCTCGAAGAGACGCAATCGCTTCCTGCCGCTCCACGCGCGCTGCCAAAGCCGCAGCCGCCAATCCTGACGGCAAAAGCATCACCTGCGATTCTCCCCAGGATCGCAGCCATTCCGGCAGACAGCGTAAACACAACTGCGCAGCCGACCAGTGCCACATCCGCGCCGGAAACGGTTGCGGCGGTCGCCAGAACCCGCAACTTTTTTGCCAATCTTGCCGCCACGCAGGAGGCCCTTGCGAACGCAGCCTCGGCAGCTCCGCCCGCGCTCGACGCAACGCCGCTCACATCCGCCAGTATCACGCTCACCGGCGACGAGCTGCGCGCTCTGCCCATGGCCAACCGCAACTGGCAGGAGTTTACGCTCGACTCGCCGCCCGCAGGCAACCAGACCAGCGGCTCCGAAGGCTCCGAGTTCGGCGAAGAGATGCGCGCCTCGAACGCCATGACTGTGGATGGGGCAAGCACGAAGCTCGCCTTCAGCGGCAACGGCGCGGGCAGCGCGCTCACCACGTCGCAAATGGGCCCGGCATCCGGCGATGCTGCCGTGCAATCCGTGGAGGTGAACAACCGCGGCCTGATTGGCGGCGAGCCCGCGCGCGTGGAAACGCGCCACGGCGGAACGGAACTCCGCGCCGAGGTCTCGCTCTTCGAGCGGCAGAATTTCTTTGAGGCGCAGAACCCTTACACCTACTGGATCAAGCAAACGTCGCAGGCCACGCCCACCACGATCCCTGGCTTCACGGAGTACCCTTATACGCCTTCCAATCACAGCACGACATGGAGCGCAAATCTCGGCGGCCCGCTGCGCCGCTACCATCTCGCGTGGTTCGGAGCCATCGAGGGCAACGAGCGCGACGATCCCGCCGTCTCCACCGTCAAGCACCCCGTCGGCTTCTTCGCGCAGCCGAGCGACGATGAGATGCAGGTGCTGAGCGCGCGCCTCTTCCCCGGTAACGCCAATCCCGTCGTTGCCGGCCTTGCAGCCTACTCCACTATGCTCTCCTCACTCGCCACTCTGCTCGGCCCCGCGCCGCGCTCGTCTAACCAGTTGACCGGTTTTGGCCGCATCGACTGGAACGCAGCCGAGCGCCACCGTTTTACGCTCGAAGGCAGCGGCTCGCGGATGAATGCCCCCGGCGGCGGCCTGAGCAGCGCGTCGGAAACCTACGGCAGCCACAGCCTCGGCGGCGTGCGCAGCAGCGACGAATGGCTGCTGGGCCGCTGGGAGGCATTCCTCACGCCCAACCTGCTCGCCGTGACGCAAGGCTCCATCGGCCGGCAGATCATCGCGCTGCCCGCAGAAACTCCTTCGGCCTTCGAGCAGGCTTTCAACATCAACGCCTGGGGCCAGCTTCCGGAGATGGTCGTTGACTCTCGTTACGGCTTCACCATCGGCAACCCTTCGCGCTTCGGCGCGGGTAGCTATCCCGACGAGCATCTCTACGATGCGCAGGAAGGCATCAACTGGGTTCACGGCAAGCTGCTGCTCAAAGCCGGCGCGGAGCTGAGCCACAACACCGACGACGTCAGCCTGCTGCGCAACCACACCGGAACCTATCACTACTCGCGCATTGAAAACTTCATCTCCGACGCGCTGGTCTTTGAGAAATACGGACTCAGCGACGCGCTTGACCCCCTGGACCAGCACAACTGCGACGCGCACGAGGAAGCCTGGGTCGGCGCCTCCGGCCAACTGGAAGGCCTCGGCAACCTGCCCTGCTACTCCTCCTACACGCAAACGCTCGGGCCTACCGACTGGAACCTGAGCACCAACGACTGGGCGGGATTCCTGACTGCGCAGTGGCAGCCGGCGCGCTCGCTCGTGCTTTCCGCATCCACGCGCTGGGAGCGCCAGCAGTTGCCGCCGCCCATCGCGCTGGTGAACAATCCCAACCTGCCGGTCACGCAGAAGCTACCCAGCCTGGGCAATCAATGGGCACCGCGCGTCGGCCTCGCCTGGGGCATCCGCGAGAGCCACTGGCCCGTGCTGCAACTTGGCTACGGCATGTATTACGGCCGCACCACGAACTCCAACCTGGAAGCCGCGCTCACGCAGACCGGCTCGTCCAACGGCGACCTGAACTACTACTTCCGCCCCACGGACAACCTGCAGGGCAACAGCGGCGGCGCGCCACCATTTCCTTACGTGCTCTCTGGCCAGCCTTCCACCTCCGTCACGCCCGGCGTAGTCGCCTTCGCACCAGGTTTCCGCAATCCTGAAATCCATCAGGCCGTCGCCGGCATTGAGGAACGCCTGCCCGGCCGCATTCTCATCGACGCGGACGCAATGGCCAGCCTTGCGCGCAGGCTCCCCGTCACCTTTGACACCAACATCGACCCATCCGTGAAATCCCAAACCATCACCTACGAGGTCGTCGATCCCCTCAACGAAGGCCCGATCAAAACACCGCAGGTCACCGTGCCGTTTTACGCGAACTGGCCGACCACCTCCGGCGGCAACAGCCCCCTCTGCCCTAACTTGCACTTGCCCGCGCTCTCCGGCGGCAACGGCCGCCCCTGCCCTGGCTACCAGCAGATCGTCGAGATGATGAGCCGCGCCAACTCCACCTATGAAGCGGCCGCGCTGCGCCTTACTCGCATGGCGCACAACGGGCTCACCCTCCACCTCACCTATATCTACGCGCACGCAATGGACTGGAATCCGAACGAGAGCGGGCAGGTGAGCGGCGCGAGCGTTTTCGATCCCAACGATTTTGCTGCCGAGTACGGCACAAGCAATCTCGACATGCGTCATTCCGCTTCCGGCATCGTGCTGTGGGAAGCGCCCTGGAAGCTCGAAGGCGCAGGCGGACAGCTTTTCAACGGCTGGTCGCTCGCCGCCATTGGCCACTATCACAGCGGCCTGCCTTACACCATGCGCACCGCAGGCTCCATCCCTGAAGAATTCCTCACCACCGGCGCGACCATCGTCGGCCTTGGCTCCAGCATGAACGGCTACGGCGGCGACAACCGCATCTACGGCATCGGCCGCAACACTTACCGCTATCCCGCCACGTGGAAGACCGATGTGCGCCTCGCGCGGCGTTTTGAAATGTCGCACTCGCGCGAGCTGGAGCTGATGGCCGAGAGCTTCAATCTCTTCAACCACCAGAACGTCACCGAGATTGAGACCACCGGCTACTACATTGAGCCGGCCAGCACGACGAGCGGGCAGCCGACGCTCAACTTCATGAGCAATAGCGAATCCCGTTTCTCCAGCATCGGCTCCCCAGACGATGGAATAGAGTTCGGCAAGCCGCTCAACATCAACGCAACCGACTACTATCGCCCGCGCCAGTTCGACTTCGGCCTGCGCCTCCGCTTCAAAATTGATCCTGAGCAGGAACCTTAAGGCAGTTCGCCGTAGCCGCAATCGCTCCGCGCCGTCACGCGCTGCCCATCGAGCGCAAAGCACGACGCGCCGTTGAGATCCGTGCTCAGCGTCTTCACATCCGCGTTCTCAAGTTCGTTTAAAACTTCTTCGCGCGGATGCCCGTACGGATTGCGCAGCCCGCAGGAAATCACAGCCCACTTCGGTGCCACGCGCGCCAGAAACTCCGGGCGCGTCGAAGTGATGCTCCCATGATGTCCCACCTTCAGCAGCGTGCTCTGCAAATCCGGCTCGCTCAGCATCGCCTGCTCCACCGGAGCCTCAGCGTCGCCTTCGAGCAGCACCGATGTCGCACCGTATGCCACGCGCAGCACCATCGAGTCATCGTTCGAAGGCGCGTCGCCGGGCCGATAGCTCGCCATCGGCGCAAGCACGCGCACCTGCGCGCTGCCGAGCTGCATAGCATCGCCCGCATGAAACTGACGCACGCGCACACCGAGCGCGGCAGCTTCTGCAAGCAGCGCATCGTAGTCCGGCACATGCGGATTGTTTCCCACCCAAAGCTCCTCGGGCTGGAAATTGCGCAGCACCGCCGGCATTCCGCCCATGTGGTCCGAGTGCGCATGGCTCAGCGCAACCACATCCAGATGCCGGATTCCCCGCGCCCACAGCGCCTCCGAGACAACCTCTTCGCCAATGTCGAAATACTGATTCATCTTTGCCGCACCGCCGCCGAAGCCGCCGGCATCCACCAGCATCGTTTTTCCATCCGGCGTAATCAGCAGCAGCGAATCGCCCTGCCCCACGTCGATCGCTTCCATCAGCAGCGCATTGCGCGGATGCTCCATTGTGCGCGGAAAGACGGCAACCACCGCTGCGCACAACATCATGGCCCACGCGCCGCGCCGCGCCCACCGCCCGCGCGCAGCCAGAATCATCGCAACCGCAAGCAACAAGCAGAAAACCGCAATCTGCATCAGCGTTGGCGTAGCGATCCGTAGGTCGCCCATTCGCATCGAGCTGAAGAGCCGCACCAGCCACACGCCAAAGTGCAGCACCAGCGCAGCCGCCGCGCCGGGAATCGCCGCCACGCCCGGGCCTGCAAGCAGCGCGGCCCACGTCAATAGCGCCGCGGGCATCATTACCAGCAGCAGCGGAAGAATCAGCAGATTTACCGGCAGTGCAAAGAGCGTGATGCGATGAAAATAGACCGCCATCGGCAGTGCCATCGCCAACTCCACCACCGCCGTGACCGCGAGCATCTCCACAACGCTCAGCGCCATGCGCACGCACCAGGGAAACGCCGTCCACCCGGTCCATCGGCTCACCGCACGATCGAGCCCTTTCGCAATCATGCGCAGAATCACGCGATACTGCGCCAGCCGCGGCTCGATCTTGTTGTCCATCGCCACGAGCTTCAGGTCACCGGCCATGCTTCGATAGGGCTCCACGGTTGCACGCAGCATCGGCGCCGCAATTCCGCCGATCACTGCCACGGCCAGCAGAGTCATCTGAAAGCTCGCGTCAAACAAGCTGCTCGGGCTGGCGCACAAAAGAATCAATGCCGCAAAGCCGATTGTGTTCATCACACTACGCTCGCGGAAGATCAATCTGCCAACGAGATACAAACTCACCATCCACAAGGAGCGCTGCACCGGCGTAGCAAATCCTGTAAACAGCGCGTAGCCGCACGACGCAGCAATCGTCAACAGCGTGGCGGGCACGCGCGGCACACGGAATTTGCGCAGCAACCACAGCACAAATCCCGAGACAATGGCCAGATGCAGCCCCGAGACCACGAGCATGTGGAATGAGCCGGTACGCTCAAAACCTGCGCGCAACGAAGAAGAAAGCAACGTACGATCACCTGTGATCATCGCCGTCAGCAGAATCGCGTCATTGCCGCTCAGCCGCAGCGCCGGAGGAAAGTTCTTCATCGCATCGGGCAACGCCAGCAGCTTCGCGCTCGATTCATGCTGCCACTCGCTCAGCCGGCACTTGAAAAAATGCCCCGGCGCAATGCCCAACCGCTCCACGCGCTCGATGCCGACAGACGCTGTCGATGTAATCCCCTGGTTCAGCAAATATCCAGGGCGGCTCCATGCTCCGGCATCGCGGTAAACCTCCGGCGGATACATCCGCACCAGCGCGCGAACCCGCTCCCCGCAATGAAAGGATTGCAATGCGGCCTCATTCGCAGCGGGCCAACGCACCGTCAAGCGCACGCCGCCATCGGCCGGTAACTGCGCATCCTCCGTATCGTTGATAATCTCCAGCGAGCTCAGCCGCAGATCGACCCGCTGCGCAAGCGTCTCTTTCTCCGGCTCGATATCATCCGTCTCCTTGCGCACCATGCCCGCATCGACAACCGTGCCTTCCACAGTACGCAGAAGCCCATCCGAAGCATGAAGCAAAATGGGCGCGGGAGCCGGCGCGGGCTGCATCTCCGCGCACCAAGCACCAGCCAGAATCCAAAGCGCAGCCAGCGGAAGCCAGCGAAGACGCAGCGCGCGCAATGCTGCAAACACGCATAGCGCGGCCAGCGCCAGCAGCCCGCACAGCAACACTCCCGGCCGCAGCCAGAGAGCACGGCTCAGCACAATACCCAGCGCAAAGAGCCAGGCCGCGTGAAAGAGCGGCATCGGCAGCGCGGAACGCTGTCCCGAGGCAAAATTAGAGCCGAAACCGGTAGTGGAGGAGCCCGGTCGCATTACGCAAGATGAAAGGAATCTCTGGCACTGAGCCTATCAGATGCGCCGCAGCCGAACCATAGTCTCCAGGTGAAAGGTCTGCGGAAAGAGATCAGCCAGAGCGACGGACTCGATCGCATACCCAGCCGCAACCAGCGCCCGCAGATCGCGCACCAGCGTCGCCGGATCGCAGGAAACATAGACCATCCTCGGCGCGGCAACTTTCGTCAGATCCATTGTCACTTCCGCGCCAAGCCCTGCACGCGGCGGATCGACAACAATCAGGTCAGGCCGCTCCGCGCCGCGCTTCTTCCGCAAAAATTCCAGCGTCGTCGCGCGCACAGCCACGCCGGCAGTTCCAGCAAGATTCGCTTCCAGCGCCTTCGTCGCAAACGGCGCGAATTCGACCGCGATCACGCGTGAAAACTCTGCCGCAAGCCGCCGCGCGAACAAACCGACACCCGCAAACAAATCCCACGCCAGCGCACCGTTCTGATTCGCAACCACGCGCTCCACCAGTGCATCCACCAGCCGGCGATTCACCTGAAAGAACGCGCCATGATCCACGCGATACGCAAAACCCGCCGCGTTGTAGTGCAGAGATTCCGCACCCCATCGCGCCAGCATTCGCTGCGGCTGCGCTCCGCGGCTCTCGACCAGAAGCTCTGCGCCCACAAGCACAGGAACTTTTTCTTTTAGCGCATCGGCAAACGCATCGAAGCGCATCTTCACTGGCGCGGAAAGAATCACGCTCACCAACAGCTCCGTCTCTTCCGCGTTGGTAAAGAAGGCCAACTCGCTCACGCGCGGCCTTGGTTGCATCGTAGGCAAAATCTCCGCAGCAGCCAGCGCAGCCTGCATCAAAACAGGCGCGGCAATAGGGCACATGTCAATCGGCACAACTGCGTGCGAGCCATGCGCGCGATAGCTGGGCCTTCCCGCCGCATCGAAGGCCAGCCGGATGCGATTGCGATATCCCCACGGCTCACCCGCAATCACATCCATCTTTTCCGGCGCGTTTACGCCGCCGCGCTCAAAGGTTTCGCGCAGAATCGCCTGCTTGTATCGCAACTGCGCCGCATAGTCCGCGTGCTGATAATTACATCCGCCGCAGGCGCCAAAGTGTCTGCACAATGGAATCACGCGCTCCCGCGCCGCGTCTGTAATCTCTTCCACCTCGGCAATCGCATAGCCGCGCCTGCCTTTGTCCTCCACAATGCGCACACGCACCTCTTCGCCCGGCAGCACAAAAGGAACAAAGATCGCCTTGCCCGCATCGCGCGCGAGAAACGATCCGCCGTAAATTGGCTTCTCGATCTGGATCGGCTTTTCGATTTGCACCAGCTTTGCCTGCGCCGGCGCTTCTGTCGTCTTGTGCGCGGAAGGTTTCATTGCTGGCTCATATAGAAAAGGCTCAATCGCGGCAGATTGTAATGCGCGAGCAACTGCTTCTGCACAAACTGCCGTTCCACCTGCCTGAGCTGCACTGCTCCCATGCGGCTGCGATATGGAGCAAGCTCGCGCGCCGCCTGCTCCTTGAGCGCTACGAGCAATTCCTCCGGCGCATCAGCCGTCAGCGCGGCAAATAATTTTTCTTCGAGCACGGCCAGCGTGCGCTCCAGCGCTTCCATATCGAGCGGCGTATCGCTGGCCGCTCGGAGCTCTGCGGCCAGCTCCCGCAAGCGCGCCGCAGCCGAAGCAGCAGCATCCTGCGCAACTGTTGCGTTCTGCAGCGCATCCGCCGCGCCGTTCAAGTGCGCGGCCACGCGCGCGCGCTCAAAGCCGGTTTCCATGCCGTCCGCCGCCGCTTCGGCACTGCTTCCTGAAGCTGCCTCGCGCAGTTCTTCGGTTGCTTCCATCACCGCCTGCGCACA
Organism: Acidobacteriaceae bacterium; assembly: GCA_030038315.1. GTDB lineage: Bacteria > Acidobacteriota > Terriglobia > Terriglobales > Acidobacteriaceae > Telmatobacter. The sequence goes on along the minus strand of JASHPD010000171.1, from coordinate 10,340 downwards.
CCACGCCAATCCGTTGATGCGCCGCATCCGTGCGCGCCGCTGCCGCGCTTCGTATTTATCAAAGGCCGCATCAATGCCGCGCAGCGCCGCTTCCAGCGGAACTCCGGCTTCGCGCCAGGTCTCAATCAGCGCCCAATCGAGCGTGGAGAGCAGCAGCAGCGATCCGCGCCGCTTTTGAAAGCGCTCTTCGATCTCGGTGAAGTAGTTAAAATAATTCCGCACCGCAAGGACCTCAGTGCGCGCGCGCCCGCGGCCGCGCTGCGCGGTTGCGCTCAAAGAGGATGCGCAAGCCATCGAGCGTCAGCATGTCATCGATCTCGTGAATGAAGCGCGAGTCCTCGCTGATCTGCCGCGCGAGGCCGCCGGTCGCAATCACGCGCACCTGCACGCCAAGCTCGGCAATCATGCGTTCTAGGATTCCATCCACCAGCCCGATGTAACCGTAATAAAGCCCGCTCTGCAGGTGCGTCACCGTGTTCGTGCCGATCACCTTTGCGGGCCGCTTGATGTCCACGCGCCCCAGCCGCGCTGCGCGCGCAAACAACGCATCGGCGCTGATGCCGAGCCCCGGCGAGATTGCGCCGCCCAGGTACTCACCTTTTGCCGAGATCACGTCGAAGGTCGTCGCCGTGCCCAGATCCACCACGATGCACGGCCCGCCATAGCGCTCGAATGCCGCAACCGCGTTCGCAAGCCGGTCCGCGCCAAGCTCCGTGGGATTATCGACCAGCACCGGCATTCCCGTCTTGATCCCCGGCTCCACGAACAGCGGCTGCAAATGAAAATACCGCTCGCAGACGCGGCGCAGCGTGCTTTCAACCGGCGGCACAACCGACGAGATAATGATGTGCTTGACCGCGTCCACGCTCAGCCCGCTCATCGTAAAGAGATTCACGAACAAAACGCCGTACTCCTCCGCCGTCTGCGTGCGATGCGTCGTCACACGCCAGTGCGCGGCCATTTCGCCTGCTTTTTCACCGCTCAGGCGATAGAGTCCCAGCACCGTGTTCGTGTTTCCTACGTCAATGGCAAGCAACATTCCGCAGTCTCCGAAAATTGTCGATTTACGCCGCGCGAATTCCACCCGTCCGCACGCGGACCAGACTATCTGCCGGGCCCTCCGCCGTGCGCACCAGCAGAAAACCGTTTTCATCCAGGCCCTCGGTCACGCCCGCGCAGGCCTGCGGGCCATGCACCTCCACGCTCCGTCCGCGCACCCACGTCGAAGCCGCTTCCACGCGCTGCGGAATCCGTTTCGCCTGAGCCGGATCAAGCAGCCCGCGCGCCTCGCGCTCCAGCGATTCTAGCAGGGCTGCGAGTAATTCCTGACGGTGGACGGTGCGGCCGGTTTCAAAATCGAGCGAAGTTGCTGGCGTTGCCAATCCCGACGCAAAGCGGCTCTGGTGCACGTTGATGCCGATGCCGACGACGGCATAGCTCACCGTGCCCGCATCGGACTTGTTCTCGGTTTGGGCTTCCGTCAGAATCCCGCCCGCCTTGCGTTCACCAAGCAGCAGATCATTCGGCCAGCGCAGATCGACGGCAAGCCCGCTCGCCGCATGAATCGCCTCCGCCGCGGCAAGTCCCGCAGCAAGCGGCAGCAGCGGCAGACGCACGGCCGGCAGCGCAGGCCGCAGCAGCACGCTCACATACAATCCCTGCCCCGCGGCCGACTGCCACTTATGATCGCCGCGCCCGCGGCCTGCTGTCTGCTCGTCGGCAAAAAACACCGAGCCGTGCGGCGCGCCACTGCGCGCGGCGGCTAACGCATCAATATTGGTGGAACCGGTAACAGGTGCAAAGTGCAGCTTGCCCGCATAGATCGAGCCGGCCAGTTTCGCATCGAGCGCGGAGAGATCGTACATAAGCCTGCGTTACTCCGCCGCAATGCTCATGGAAATGTCCGCCGCAATCGCCGAGTGCGTCAGCGCGCCCACGCTGATGAAGTCCACGCCGGCCTCCGCATAGGCGCGAATGTTTTCAAGTACGATGCCGCCTGAGGCCTCGGTAGGAATCCAGCGTTTTTCCACTTTAATGCGATCCACGCAATTCCTAACCTCGCGTGGCGTCATGTTATCCAGCAGAATCGCCTCCGCGCCGCACTCAAGCGCCTCGTCCAGCTCGTGCATCGAGCGCACTTCCACCTGCACGCGCTGCTCGCCCTGCCGCTTTGCCAGCGCATTCGTCACCGCCGCGCGCAAACCGCCGCCCAGCGAGATGTGATTGTTCTTGATGAGGATTCCGCTGGCCAGGTCAAGCCGGTGATTCGTCCCGCCGCCGCAGAGCACCGCGTACTTCTCGAGCGCGCGCAGCCCTGGCACCGTCTTGCGCGTATCGAGCACGTGCGCCTTCGTGCCATGAATCGCATCCACAAAGCGCCGCGTGTTGGTGGCGATGCCGCTCAGGTGCTGCATCAGGTTCAGAATCACGCGCTCGCAGCTCAGCAGCACGCGCGCATTGTGCCGAATCACCGCCAGAACCTGGCCTTTCTTCACGCGCACGCCGTCGAAAATCTCCGGGTGGCTCACCACTTCAAAGCGTGCCTGCGCCTGCGGCCGCCGGTCAAGCCGCGCAAAGATTTCCAGAAAACGCGGCACCGCGCCCAGGCCGCAGACCACCATGTCCTGCCTGGCCAGGATCGACGCGGCGGCGCGCAGGTCCGGGTCAATCGTCAGGTTTGTCGTCAAATCGCCGGCGGCCTTGTCTTCCACAAGGGCCTGCTCCAGCAATGCGTCAATGCGGCTGCTCTTCCAATCCATGATCGTTTGTGAAAAACCGCCTCCGGCTGCAACTGAACAGGATAAAACCTGCCGGCGGACAAACAAAGGCCGCGCTGTTTTTTCCAACGCGGCCTTGTGGAGATTAGATTCTGTGACTGCCTAGAAAGGATTCAGCCGGGAGAGCCCCTTCTTCTTCTTTTTCCGGCTGGAAGACTCCTGGCTCAGGTCGGCCTTGGGCTTCTTTTCCTTGCCGTTCTGATTCTGCGCGGACTGCTGTTCCGTACCCGGCTTAATCTCGTTGATCTGGTCCGGAGCCGGCGCGGGAGCCTGTGCCGCCGGAATCGCCGACGGATTATCCGGCGTTACCGGCTTCACCAGCGCATTGGGGTCCGAAGCGGCAGGAGTCGAAGCAGGAGCCGAACCGCCGGAAGGCGCGTTGACAATCTGCACCCCAACGCCGGAACCCTCCGGCACCCCTGTGATGATCGGAGCCGTGGAGGGCTGATCGCTACGCGGCGGCTCATTGGCGCCCGTCGGCGTCACCGGCGCCTCGACCGTGGGCCTGCCCTCATTCCGCGCCTCGTTGAAGAGCGCGACATTTTCCTTCGCAATCTCAGGCGCCAGCGTCGGCGCGGGCTTGTCCAGCGTCGGATCGCCCACGTGCGAGGCCTCCACCGTCATTGGACCGTGCTTGATGATGTCCAGCGTGCGGTCGGTAAAGCGGATGGGCTGGCGGCTGCGCTCTTCGGCGTCGCTCTCGGCAATCTCTGCCTGCGTCGGCACGGGAACCGGGCGGTTCATCGCCACCAGGCGGTCCTTGGCGTCTTCCACGCGTGGAGCCATCGGGTAGCGCGTAATCACCTTGTTGTAGGCGGCCGCGGCCTTGTCCATATACAGTGCGGACAGCCGCTCGCGCAGCGCGCCGGGCAGTCCCGTGGCCATGCGCACGGCCTTTGCCTGGGCCGCATACGCGTCGCCGATCGTCAGCAGCGCCAGATCCGCCTTCGAGTAGAGCGGATAGGTGTCCACCACCGTCTCCAGGCGCGCAACCGAAGCCACGTAGTTGTCGCGGCTCTGGTAGAAGAGCCCGATCTGCATCTCGCGCTCGGCCAGAACCTCCTGCACGTTGCGCAGCCTCTGCTTGGCCCGCGGAATCAGCGTCGAATCCGGAAACATATTGATCATCTTCACGTAAGCGCGCTCGGCTTCGAGCGCGTTCGTATAGTCGCGGTCGGGCTTTTCCATCTGATCGTAGTAGATGTCGCCCACCTTCATCTGGGCCTCGGCGGCTTCCGGCGCGTTGGGAAAGAAGGTAATGAAGTCTTCGTACTCTGACTCGGCTTCGGTCAGCGCCGCCGTGCCGCCTTCCTTGAACCACGTATCGCCCACGGCCAGCTTGGCGCGCATCAGGTACTCGGAGTCCGGATAGGTGTTCAGCAGCGTCTGCAGGTCCAGCCGCGCCACGTCGAACTTGCCCTTCTTCATGGCGATCATCGCCTTATCGAAGAGCACCTTGTCTGGCTGCTGCGACTTCACGTTGGCCAGCGGATTGGCGCTCAAATCCTGCTGCTTCTTTTTCTTGGCAAACGCAGGCGACTGCGCCGCAAGGACAAGAACTGCGCCCACAGCGGCTGCAGTCATCTTGTTGGACAACCGGTTCATAACACCTCTTCGCAGCAAAGCTCTCTTCCGCCTCGCTTCATTCCAATCCGCTTACTTCCGGGGAAACCTGACTTTATTCGCCGGCGGCTTTACCGGCTGCCCGGCAGCCTTCTGCGCCGCCTCAAGCAGCGCCCGGGCATCCTTTTCAGCCTTGCCTGCACCAAATACGGCATTGCCCGCAACCAGCAGCTCCGCTCCCGCTTGGACGACCCGCTCCACCGTATCGTGAGCCACGCCGCCGTCCACCTCGATTCTAAACGCCAGCCCCAGCTCCTGCCGCAACTGGACAAGCCGCCGGATTTTATCGAGCGAAAATTCGATAAACTTCTGCCCGCCAAAACCCGGATTCACGCTCATGATCAGAACGTGGTGCACCATCGGCAGAATGTCGAGAATCAGCTCCACGCGCGTCGCCGGATTCAGCACCACCGCCGGCTTCATTCCATGCTGCTCGATCAGCTCCAGCGTCCGGTGCAGGTGCCGGCAAGCCTCGTAATGCACGCTCACCCAGTCCGCGCCCGCATCGGCAAAGGCCGGAATAAAATCGTCGGGATTTTCAATCATTAGGTGGCAGTCGAGCGGCAGCTTCGTGTACTTGCGCAGGCTCGCTACCACCGGCGGCCCGAGCGTAATGTTCGGCACAAAGTGCCCATCCATCACGTCCACATGGATAACGGTCCCGCCGCCCCGCTCCGCCGCGGCCACTTCCTCCGCAAGCCGCGCAAAATCCGCCGAAAGTATCGATGGCAGCAGTTCAACCATGGTCCGGAATCGCAATCTCCCTATCAAAGCCAGTGTATCAGCCGGGAAACACACCAAAGGTCAAAGGGAAAGGGAGTAGGCCAGTTTGAATCTGCTTTGAAAGGGCACGGCTTTAGCCGTGCCGAAAACTGGCCAGAAATCATCCGGGCTTTAGCCCCTGAGGGATGCGTTTCTTGGAATCAGAGCTCCGCCAAGAAAGCAGATACGATCATTCAATGAGCTTCAGCCGCTTAGCCCAATCATTCGGCAGCTTCAAAGTAACTCGGGGACGAGAATTTTCATACGTCAAATCCGGCATACTCGACGCATCAAAGTGGAATCCATCCAGCTCAAGATAAACATGCTCATCATCAAAGGCTTCCAAATAAAGATGGAAGCCCACGTGTGCGTTCTCGTCTGAATCAAGGCGAATTGTAGCCTTCGTGCTCACAGCGCAATGTTACCCGATTCCAAACAGATGTTCCTGTCTCACGACGCAAACACCTGCTCCGCCCCGCGAAAAAGCCCTTTGAGCGCCTTCCACACCATCCGGATCAGCAGAATCACCACCACAACCAGCGCCAGCGCAATTCCACCCGCCACATAAGGATGCACCGTAGCCAGCCATGTGAGCCCAATCGAACCCACATCCTCGCCTGTGCTCAGCGCAATGTTCGAGAACGGCTCCGGCGAAGCCGTCACCGCCGCGCGCGCCGCCGTCTTGCCGCCGTGCGCAGCCAACGCAATCGTTCCGCCAAGCGCCGCCGCGGCAGCCTGCTGGAGTGGCGAAAGCCCCGAGCTCGCCTGATAGGCCAGCAACGCCGCCACCGGCACGCGAATAAACGTGTGCAGCGCATTCCAGATCAGATCGAAACCGGGAATTTTGTCGGCGAAGAACTCCACGCAGAAGAGCGCCGAACTGGCCGCAATCACCCACCAGTTTGCCAGCAAATCCAGCGAGTGCGGCAGCGCCAGCCAGTGCGTATGCGCCAGCAGCCCCAGCGTCGCCACGGTTGCATACACATTCAGCCCGGCAGCAAAAGAAACCGCCACCAGCAGCGCCATAAGTTCCTGTCCGGGAAGCCAGGGGATGGAGAGTCCGTGCATTCTCACGCCAGCAGTATAGACACGGCGCGAAGAAAAAGTCGCCCAAAATCCACGCTGTTACACAGTTTTCGCAACTGCCAGCCGCTTTGCCGCCACTCGCCCCACGCCGCGCAGCATCGCCTTCACCGGCCAGACGCCGTCCGCATCCGGAAAGAAAATCTCACCGGACCGCTTCACCTCCGGCCGGTAATACCACCGCTTGAGCAGCGCCATATGCCCTTGCCGAACGGTCGAATTTGGCGCATTCGGTGTATCCGCAGGAACAGAAAGCTCTGCCATAACAGCCTGCATCCGTTCTTCCAGCACACCGCGCGCAGCCTTCTGCGCCTCAGCCCTGAACCCTGCACCCTGTTCCCTGTCCCCTGTCTCTTCCGGCACCGCTTCAATCGCCACAGGCTGCGCAAAGAGCGAGCTAGACCCCGACTGCTCATTCTGAATCCGCATCCCCAGCGTCGAAAACGCAACCGGCCCGCGCAGCCGCCCATTCTCGAAGAGAAAAATCGCAACCTCGTCCGCCTGCGCCGATTCCTGCAAAACAATCGCTCGCAATTCGCTCAACGGCCGCACCAGCTCGGCAACGAGCGCGCGCACGCTCTCCACCTTCTGCACCTGTGTATGAATTGCCGCAGCTTCCTCGAACGCCAGTCTGCCCGAAGCCTCTTCGCGCTGCGTCTTCAGAGTCACCAGCCGGCTCTCGCCGCGCGTCGCCAGAAATTTCTCCACGGCTTCCGACTCTTCCGCATAGCGCTCGTCACTGCACCCCTTGTAGCACGGCGCAAGGCACATCTTCATCTCGGAATACACGCACCCCGGATGGCTCGGATCAGGATTGAGATCGTCCACACACCGACGCAGCAGAAAGAGCTTCAGCGCCTCATCCACATATCGCTCCGCGCTGGCGCGCGAAGCAAACGGTCCGTAGACCCATTCGGCTTCACGTAAACTAGGCCGGTTCGTCACCGTCACCCGCGGGTAAGGATTCCCGCCGAGAAACCGCACAAACGAAGGCATCCGCAGGTGCATCCGCTCCAAAGCCTTCGCGCCAAAGACATCCTCCAGCAGCCCAAACTGCAACAGCAGCGATTCAAACTCCGAGCCGGTAACCCGCCACGCAATCCGCCGCACGCGCTCCGCAAGCTGCAACCGTCGCGGATGCTTCGCGGAAGGAATCAGCAGCCGCTCCAGCCGTCCACGCAGATTCGGCGTCCGCCCAATATAAGGCTCCGCATTCGCCGCCTCGCCCCCCTCCGCGAAATAGATCGCAAAGACCGCAGCCTCACGCGGCAACTGGCTCAGCGCCACGCGCGGCTCCGCAGGGTCAAACGCAATGGATTGGAAATCCGCCCGCATGAATCTAGTCTGACTCACGCACCCGCAATCGTCATCCCGTCAATGCGCAGCGTAGGCGCAGTCACCGCCCCGCGAAAGACAAGATCGTTGCCAATCGCCGTCACATTCCGCAGCATCTCGGCCAGATTCCCGGCAATCGTAACCTCTTCCACAGCGTGCGTCAGCTCGCCATTCTCAATCCAGAGCCCCGTCGCGCCGCGCGAATAATCGCCGGTGACAAGATTCACGCCAAAACCCATCAGGCTCGTGACGTACAAGCCCTTCGGAATCGCGCCAAGGATCTCTTCCGGCGTATGCGCACCCGGCTCCAGATACAGATTCCCCGCGCCAATCCCCGGCGTCCCCGCCAGCCCGCGCGCCGCATTGTGCGTAGACTTCATCCCCAGCTTCCGCGCCGTGTAGGTATTCAACAGATAATTCCGCAGCACGCCCTTCTCGACCACCACCGTCCGCAGCGAAGGCAATCCCTCCCCATCAAACGGCGAAGTCCCAAACCCTCCCACGCCACTCGGAAAGACCATCGTGTTGTCATCGATGATCGTCAAGGAAGACGCGCCAATCGCCTCACCCAGTTTGCCCGCAAGAAACGAAGCACTGCGCCAAATCGCATCGCCCGAAGCCGCCTCAAAGACCGACCCGATCAGCGACCGCGAGACCTCCGGCGCAAAGACAATCGGAACCTGCTGCGTCGGAACCTTCCGCGCGCCCAGCCTGCGCAGCGTCCGCTTCGCCGCCTCCTTGCCAACCGCTTCCGGCGATTCCAGATCGCTCAGTCGCCGCGCGAGAGACAACCAGAAATCGAGCTGCATCTGGCCGTTTTCATCCCTGGCCAGCGGAGTAGCGGAAATCCACGCATGGCCCTTCCGATACCCGCTCACAAACCCGAGCGAATTCGCCAACACCATGCGTCCCGTCGAAGCCTTGAAAGTCGCGCCATTCGAATTCGTAATCCGCTTGTCCGCCGCGAGCGCCGCAGCCTCAGCCCGTCGCGCCATTTCGATGCGTTCCGCCGCCGGCAGCGAGTCAACATCGTCGAAATAAAGCCCAAGATCGCCCGAAATCGAACCAAACTCACCCGCATCCGGCAATCCCGCAAACGGATCTTCCTCCGTAATCCGCGCCAGCGCCACAGCCCCATCCACAAGCTGCCGAATCCCGTCCGGAGTCAGATCGCTGGTAGAAGCAGAAGCCGACTTTTTCCCGAACAGCACCCGCAGCCCCACCGCGCGCGAGCCCGATTCCGTCAGCGTCTCCACCTGCCCCATGCGCACGTTCACGCTGAACTCGTCGCCCTCGCTCGCCACAGCCTCGGCGTCGCTAGCCCCGGCCTTTATAGCCATCGCGACAATCTCCGCCGCCAGCGACTCCAAATCCACTTCCGTTTTTTCCGCTTGCACAATCACTTCCGGCATGGGTTCCCAAACCTATCACAGATCAGCCCGCACACGCAGGCTTGGCAAATGAAGATCAAAAATCAGGCGGCGGACAACCGCACATGCACCTTCGAACCTGTTGCCTCCGCAAAACGCAGCAGGGTCTTCGTGCTCGGCAGCGCCTGTCCACTTTCCAGCCGCGCAATCGTAGACTGGCTGGTCTTCATGCGCACCGCAAGCTCTTCCTGCGACAATCCGGCGCGCAGACGCGCTTGCAGCAACTCTGCTGAAATCTCGAACTCAGGAGCGAGGGCCTCATACTCGGCCTTCACCTTCGGATCGGCAAGCAGTTCCGCTTTGATCTCTTCAAAAGGAATCGTCATAGAACCTCCTTTGCTCGTTGCAGCGCCAATTCAATCTCGACCCGTGGAGTCTTCTGCGTTTTCTTAACAAACACGCGTACAACTACGACTCGCTTGCCAGCAGCCGTCACATACAGCACGCGGGCAATTCCGTCCCGTCCCGTCAGGCGAAGCTCCCACAGCTTTCCTTCCAGATGCTTCGCGTGTGGCTCACCCAAGCTCTCCAACCCGGATGCGCTGATGCGCTCGCCAAGCCTGATGAAGCGAGCCTTCATGTCTTCAGGCAATGAGCGAAGCTCGGTACGCACAATGTCGTTCAGAACCTCAACGCTCCAGGGCATAAGCTATTGTATCTCATTTTTGAGATAATCAGGAATTTGCTACCTTCCCGTCCCGCCCACTGTCATTCGGTCCAGCTTGATCGTCGGCATCCCTACGCCCACCGGCACGCTCTGCCCGTTCTTTCCGCAGGTGCCAATGCCCTCGTCGAGCTTCAAATCATGCCCCACCATCGAAACGTACTTCAGCGCCTCCGGCCCGTTGCCGATCAGCGTCGCATCCCGCACCGGCGCGGTAATCTTGCCGTCCTCGATGAGATAAGCCTCCGAAGCCGAAAAGACAAATTTGCCGTTGGTGATATCCACCTGCCCGCCGCCAAAATTCGGCGCATAAAGCCCGCGCTTGACGGACCGGATAATATCCTCCGGCTCATCCTCACCGGCCAGCATGTAGGTATTCGTCATCCGCGGCATCGGAATCGCCTGGTAGCTCTCGCGCCGCCCCGAGCCGGTGCTCGCCGTGCCCATCAACCGCGCCGAAAGCTTGTCCGTCAGATAGCCTTTGAGCACGCCATTCTCAATCAGCACCGTCTCCTGCGTCGGCGAACCTTCATCGTCCACATTCAACGATCCGCGCCGCCCCGTCATCGTGCCGTTATCGACGACCGTAACCTTCGAGCTAGCCACCGGCCGCCCAATCAACCCGCTGAAGGCCGAAGTTCCCTTGCGGTTGAAGTCCGCCTCCAG
>JASHPD010000170.1 GCA_030038315.1 Acidobacteriaceae bacterium | reverse complement strand
TTCGCCGCCCTGTGGGACAGGAACCTGAACGCGCAGCGATTCTTAGACGCCTTCACGGACAAGTGCATTCATGGCTAGTCCGCTCTCTTCGGAGCGGATAGAGCCAGTGCGTCCGCTTCGTTTCCATTCACCATGCAACCGCTCGAAAGGAGCACATCATGCAAACCCAAATCGCCAATCCCACCGAGTACCGCAATGTTTCGCTCTCTCTGCTGAGTGAGTCCAAGACCAACCCGCGCCGCGTCTTCGAGGATGCGGCCTTGAAGGAACTGGCCGACACCATCCGCAGTCAGGGCGTACTCTCGCCCTTGCTTGTCCGGCCTGTCACTGAGAACGGCTTCGAGATCGTCTTCGGCGCACGGCGGTATCGTGCCGCGCAGTTGGCCGAACAGGACACCGTGCCCGTCCGCATCAAGCAGATGACGGATGCGGAAGTCATCGAGGCGCAGCTAATCGAAAACCTTCAGAGGCGCGACGTTCACCCGATGGAGGAAGCGCAGGGCTTCCGGGCTTTGCTCGACTTGGACGAACCCAAGTACAGCATCGAGCAGATTGCCGCCCGCACTGGCAAAACTGCGTCGTACATCGCGGGTCGATTGAAATTGACCGAGCTTGTTCCCGCCGTGGTCGATGCCTTCTATAAGGATGAAATCGGCGTAGGTCACGCGCTCTTGCTTGCGAAGTTGCAGCCCACACAGCAGGAGCAAGCTTTGCCGCATTGCTTCCGCGAGGATTGGAGCGGCGCAAGTAAGAATCGCAACATCCTTCTCCTTGTCCGCAATCTGCAACTCTGGATTGAGCAGAACGTCATGCTCATTCTGAAAGACGCTCCGTTCAACAAGCGCGATGCGCAGTTGGTTCCGGCAGCGGGTAGCTGTGTGGATTGCCCGAAGCGGACAGGGCACAACAAGCTCTTGTTCTCCGACCTTGGCAAGCAGGATGCGTGCAGCGATCCCGGCTGCTATCAGGCCAAAGTCTCGGCACATGTCGCCCAGGCCATCGCCGCGAAACCGCAGCTTGTGCAAATCAGTACGGCCTACGGGACGCAGAACGAAGACAGCCCCGTACTCCCACGCAACAAGTACACCGAGATTCATAAGCCGACGAGCAAGGACGATGCCAAGCGGCCAGAATACAAGGTGTGCAAGTTCACCACCGAAGCCATCATCACAGAAGGCAGCGGCATCGGAACCGTGCAGAAGGTATGCGCGAATCCCGCTTGCCCCGTCCATCATCCCAAGCAGAAAGCCAGCCGCGAGGATGAGAAGTGGAAGGCCGAGCAGGAGAAGCAGCGCAAGGAACAGGCCATCGCCAACGCAACCGGCCTTCGCGTACTCTCCGCTGTGAGTGCCGCCGTCCCTGTGCGTTTGATGAAGCGTGACCTGCTATTCATCCTTGAGAAGCTGGTAATCCTCATGGATGAGCGCCGCATCGAGACGCTGGCGCGGCAGCATGGCATCCGGCAGAAGCGCGATGAGGGAGGTTTGGCAAAGACCTTCGGTGCCTTCCTACGCCGCTCCGACGAAGGGACGCTCTCACGGCTTATCGTGGAGACGGCCATCCTGCTTGCGGCAGCGAAAACCAATCCGACTACAGTTCTCCGCGATGCCGCCACTGCATACAAGGTGAACACCGATGCCATCGCCCTCAAGGTGAAGCAGGAGTTTGCTGCGAAGGATAAGGCGAAGAAGGCCAATCCGCAGACTGCGAAACCATCGAAGAAAGCAGCCTGAGCTTATGCTGTCTTCTGTAAGAGCCTGCCATCGGCAGGCTCTTTTTTTTTTGCCGGTCTTTCCCGCCCTCAAGCGTGCCGGCGCCGCTGGCGCCGGACCTGGCTTGCCCACCCGACCGGCAGAAGCGGATTACCTAACCCATAAGGTCAGTTCGTCGAGTCCATAACAACGTTCCGAATTGGCTGGTCAAGGTCGCCTGTCGCCGCAAGAACACTGACAGGATTCCAATAGTCCTTCCAGTGGCAAATCAGGCCATCTCGAAAGGTGAGCACCGTGATGTATTTCTGGCGATACGCACGACCTGTTTGAAGCGATTCTCCCGCCCCCTCGTACTCGAGGATGGCAATATGCGGATTCGTCGTGCGGTGTGTTGCGACAGGCGTGATTTCTCGAAGAATCAGAAAATCCTCGAATTGCGCCAGGAAGCCCACAATCGCATTCTTTCCTTCGAGCCGCTTGTGCGAAGTTGGCAGTGCATAGGGAAACTCCATAACAGCATCATCCGCAAGCATAGCGATGAGGCTTTGATGCTTCGGGTCTAAGAGAGCATCGAGGAATCTACGCGACGATCCATCGAGCGAATCGGGGACTGCTGTATCCGGTGTATTCGACATTCGGATGACTCCATTGGTTCGTTATCGCATAGTGAATTGAATGACAGAATGGTCGGGAGAAGTCGAGCGCCGCTGTACTATGACGCCGCCGGAGTCGAACCAAAGATCATCCGTGAGATCCCCGGAGAGCCGGTAATGATTCGCTTCGAGCTGTGCGCCTCTAATCGAGAGCGTTTCAGTCCCGACCTTCTGTGCAGTGACGTGCATGAGGTGGCCGTCTACATTGTGAATGAGAGTCGCAGACTGGAAATGCGGCTCATACCAGAGACTCGCGGGAAGGCTGGCCGGATCAATCGTCGAATCCTTCTGGTCGGCTTTCAACTGGAGTACCGTGCCCTGTCTGCGAACGTGCAACGAGTGGTGTTTGCCATTATCCGATGTATCGGATGTCAGCTCTTGGAATTGGTCGGCAATCCATGTCTCAGAGGAGTCCTGATCGAATCGGTACACCGTTATTCCTAACATCTTGACCTGCAAGTGGACGCTCATCTTCATGGAGGAACGCTCCGCGTTCCGATCCACGGAAATCGTCTCGCTACCGATTTCCTTTCCATTGCGCGTACACACCAGAGTCCGCGCTGTGACCGATTGAGGAGCGGCAGGGAGGGCAGCCCAAGCCATCCATCCACAGACGAGCAGGTTTTTGAGAGGAATCTTGAAGTGTGTTCTCGATGCCAATGGCATTGCAATACCTTTCAACCGTGGACTAGCTTGGTGTGGGCTTTCATTGATTACGAGCAGCAAACAGCGCGGCCCGATAATGAACTGCGCGATGCTTGCTCCATATTTCGCCTGCAAGGAGTGTTGTGGCGCAGAGGGTAACAGCAAGGCCGATGCCCACGCACTTGCTGTTCCTGATAAAGATTCCGAGCACAACGGCCAGCAGACCTACCAGTGCGACCGTGCCATCCAGCCGGTAGCTGTGCTGAAAGCCGCGCATCATCTTGTCCAGATGAGTTTGCTCTGAAAGAAAGAATTCATCTTGATTGCGGACGAGTGTGGCTTCGATGCGTGCCGATTGCGGGCCGACGTAAAAGAAGTAGGCAATGTTTGCGGGCAGCATAAACAATCCAGCCACCAGAAATACAGTGATTGCGAATGAGCGCGCAGGATACGTGGCTCGCCCGAATACTGCCCACGCGATGAGTAGGTAGGAGATGGCTGTCAGTGTTCCAGCAAGGGCGACGATTCGTTGGCCGGAATAGTAAGCGTGCATTGTCTCCGTCGGGTTCATTGAGCCTCCTACCTAGTACCGAACGTCGGTCAATTCTTCGGACATATCCCACAGCCGCGAGCGGAGGTCTGCATCCAGCGCCGGTTTCGGGACTTCGACATAAGCAGGAGGGCCGCTCCTCTGTATGAGTCTCGACGGCTTCACATAGGTATAGTCGTTTGGAGCCGGAAAGACAGCTCCGAAGACTACCGGGTCGGCTACGCGGTCGAGCGGGTAGCCGATGATCTTGATGACTTTTTCTCCGAGCCAGCGAGCGAGGCCAGAGGTGTGCCGCTGGAGGGCAGTGTTGGCAGTACCCGGATCAACTGCGACAGCCGAAAGACCGAGCGCCGCCCGCCGTTTGTTCAATTCGACGGCGAAGAGGATATTGGCAAGTTTCGACTTGGCATAGGCAGTCATCGGGCTATACGACTTGGCGGATTGCAGGTCAGAGGTATCGAGCTTTGCCCAACGAGCTACAAGCGCAGTGACCTGGACGACACGAGCACTTCTTAACAAAGGCAGCAAGCGTCCTGTCAAAGCAAAATGGCCGAGATGGTTGGTGCCCATGTGCATCTCGAAGCCATCCACCGTCAGCCTGCGCTCAGGTACGGCCATCACTCCGGCAACATTCAGCAGCAGGTCTATCTGCTGGCCCTTGTGGAGAGCGCGTTGCGCAAATTCGGAGATGGATTGCTGGTCTGCGAGGTCTGCCTGTTCGAATGTAAATGCACCGGATGGTACGATGCGCCGCAGTTCGGCTAATGCGCGGGTGCCTTTCTCGCTATCGCGCCCAATGATCGTCACGGCAGCACCCTTTCCTCCCAAGGCGAGTGCTGTCTGAAAACCGATCCCTGAGAGTCCGCCTGTTACAAACACTCGCCGCCCATCCTGCCGTTCAATATCCTTGGCTGTCCAAACGCCCATCAGAGCTACCTGCCTTTCAACACTCACCTACAGGCAGGAGTTTAGTGCATTTGATATAATCTTGCAATGAGTGCAGATATGCATAGAGGGAAGACGGCGGATTTTACGAAACCCACCGAACACGTTGAGGGGATGCGCGCCCGCAAGCGGAGGCAGACCCGCGAGAGAATCGTCAACGCGGCGGTGCAGTTGTTTTCTGCGAAAGGATTCGACACCGTGACCGTTGATGAGATCGCAGCCACAGCGGATGTATCGAAGCGAAGTTTCTTCGATTACTTTCCGACGAAGGAGGATGTCATCTTTGCGTGGCAGGACGATTTCGGCAAAGTCCTGGCGGCAGCAATCGCGGCACGGCCAGCAAGAGAATCACCTGTGCGTACCGTGGAAGAAGCACTCACCGCATGTCTAGCGACCGCAGCCAATCCAGCGTCACTCGCGGTAGATCGGCTCATCAGAAGTACACCGGCGCTGAGAGAACGAGATTACGTCAAATACGCAAGGCTGGAGCAGACGCTTGCAGAGTCACTCATGGTTCGGGAAAAGAGCGCACGCGGAAAACTCCGCGCCCAACTTCTGGCTGCTATCGTCATCGCCGGAATGAGGCTTGGCAACGAGCAGTGGTACAGAGAAGGCAAGACAGACTCCTCGAATACTAAGGAGTTCACGAAAAGGATGTTTCGCCTTGTTTGGAATGAACTATACGAAATAGGGGACGCGGGCAGGCGGCGGCATGAGGCCAGTCGCTAAAACCCGCGACATAGAAGAACGAAAATGAGAGCCGTGGGCCGGAGGTGGCGTACATTGAGCACGCCAGAATCCATTTCAGTTGAATCAAGGCGAGCGGCGCTTGCTGTTGCCGAGCGGATGGACTATCCACTGGCAGCAAGACAGTTGAAGCTGTCTAATACCGTACTCCGAAAGAAGGTATCGGAGCTTGAGACGCAACTGTGCTGCCACATTTTCAAGCCCAAGCAGAAGAAAGTAGAACTAACCTACGAAGGGCGATTTCTTGTCGAAGCGTTCCGTGCATCCATAGCTTTGCACGACCGTGCCGCACGGAACGGATGATTGTTCAGGCAGGTTGAAAACCGTGGGCGGCCAAAACCTCTTCATCTGTCTCAGCGGAGTAGAGGGGGCAGTGGTCTGTGAAGACAAAAGATTCGAGCTTTTCAGCTTCCTCAGCGGTGACTAGGCGGAGGTCTTTCAGCAGGGCAATCATATCGGTGCGGCAATGAAAATGACGATGCCGCATTGTGCCTTGGGTCCATTTGCCCCAAATCACCACATCAAGGCCGTCCTCGCCGGGGAAGATGACCATCCTCACCTGCATCTGGCATGATCCTCCATTTCAAAGGTGCAGCAGGTATCCCGCATTCGTCTCTTTCCGACTCCTGAGTTCAGTAAGCGGCTCCGGGGAGTCTCTTTGAGATTAGGCGTACCGTCGCCGAAATAGCTAATGAATTTTCTTAGGCTCACGTTCATCTCCCTGATACAGAGTGTTCCTATTCGGGGATGCGAGCGTGAAGGCTACCGGCATCCTCCCGGCCTGCATATCCTTCCGCAAGTATTATAAGCGGCGCGTAATATACTTGCGATGCCACAGTGAAGTGTGGCATCTGCTAGCAATCACAATACGAAACTTGATCCGTCCGCAGCGTTCGGTCAACTGCTGCGGAAGCATCGGTTGCGGCAGAAGATGAGCCAGGAAGCCCTTGCCGCGAGAGCAGGGTACGAGCGAGCCTTTATCAGTCTCATCGAGTTAGGGAAGACCAATCCCTCCCTGAGAAGCATTTTTGACATCTGCGGGTCGCTGTCTATTAAGCCGTCGGCGTTTCTCCGTGAGGTCGAAAAGCTGGCGAGCTTCGAGCTGCCGGGAAGCAAGGCTTGACGGAGCCAGATGCTTCCGATTTCGTCCGGGCTTAGGAAGAACCGATCAGCGGTCGCATCGCATTCGCTGAGAGAAACCGTCGGTGAAGCGGTGCGTTTTTTTGTCGGTGAGAGGGGTGATAGACACCAAATCGGGCATTCATCTGGTAGACTTAATCTTGTAGTTGCAGTGGTGGTTTTGGTGTCTGTTTGGTGTCTGTAGAAGCCCAAAATCGAGTCCACAGCAGCGAAATGGTAGAAACAGGCGAAAATGGCGAAAGCTGCGAAACGCTTGATTCTATGTGACATATATCCAAGTGTCTGAAAAGACTCGTGGGGACGTAGCTCAGTTGGTCAGAGCGCTGCCCTGTCACGGCAGAGGTCGCGGGTTCGAGCCCCGTCGTCCCCGCCATAAAACCAGATAAAATCTACGGTTAAGGCGTTGTCCATATCTTTCAAGCCCCTGGACTGGGTGCTGGTGGTTCGATCGCACGCCTCTCGGAAACAAAGCGGAAAATGCCAGGTTTTGCGCCTCACGCTTTTTCCTCACGCATAGCCTGCTGATAAAACTTTGCCGTGACGCTTGGATTGGCGTGGTGGTGCAGTTCCTGGGTAGCGACCCCAAGCCGCTGAAGCAGGTTCGCGAGCGTGTGCCGAAACTGCCTTGTAGGGCCGGGTATGAGTGCGCATGAGTCGATTATTCCGGCAGCGGCCGCCAGCATGGCGCCCGCTGTACGCAGGGTGTCCGACTATGGGTTTTCACCGGCGCTTATGGATTGTTCTGGTTTGCCGGCAGCACTGTTCTTGGCATTTTGTATGGCCATTCCGTGGCCGCTGCTCCAATTCTGATTGCCGTGTGTCGCCGGATGGTATCGTGAGCCCAAAGAGTGGTAGGCTTATGGGTGCATTCACTCCATGAATGCAGAGGGCGATGGGGTTCGCCCAAATGCTGTTTCATCCTGACCTGCATCTCCAATTAGGATGAGCGGATGATGACCCCTGGCGAGGAATTCGCCAGGAGAGTGTTCTCCAACACTCCGATCCCGGTGAATTCTTCTGCAAAAATTTGGCTTGAATGTCGCGCACTGCGGCCATGATGCGCGAGAGGTTGCACGGCGCTACCATTCAATGCCTGGGAGGATTTGTGAAGGTTGTCATCATCTCCGATATTCATGCGAATCTGGCTGCGCTGGAAGCACTGCCGGAGCGGGACTTCGATCAACTCTGGTGCATTGGCGACCTGGTGGATTACGGGCCGCGGCCGCATGAGGTAATTGGCTGGATCAAGCGCAAGGCGGCAATCACGGTGCGCGGCAACCACGACCATGCAGCAGGCTTTTCTACGGACCCACAGTGTTCTCCGCCTTACAAGAGACTTGCAGCGGAGACGCTTCGTTACACGCAGGCAGTTTGCACGCAGGAAGATTTCGCGTTTCTGAGAAGCCTGCCTGTTTACCACGCGGCCATTCTCGGCCCGGCGCGCTTCTATCTTGTTCACGCCATCCCGACCGATCCCCTGTATGGGTATTGCCCGGAAGATTCCGACCGATGGGGAAGCGAAGTGAAGCAGACCAGTGCAGATGTGCTTGTTGTTGGGCATACGCACACACCGTTTATCCGAAGAGTTGGGAAGACGCTTATCGTGAATCCCGGTAGCCTTGGCCAGCCTAAGACGGGACGGCCGCTTGCCTGCTACGCAGTGTGGCAAGACGGCGAGGTTGCGCTCAAGGAATACACGTATCCAGTTGCGGACACGATCGCGCAGATTCGTGAGATGCCAGTTGCCGCGGTTGATCAGGATGCTTTGATCGAAGTGCTTGAGACGGGCGTTTTGCCGGCCGCGAATATGCGGAAGGCACAGACAACCGATGCTTAGTCTGTGCTGCAAAAACATCTTGGAGGTGCGAAATGCTCCGGTTTACTGAGCCACAGGGATTACGCACGCTGAATGCTCTTTTTGCCGATTACGGCGGACCTCCCTTTGCGATTCGACTCTGGAACCAATGGCAATGGTCTTCCTCTGCCACTGAAAAGCCGGCGTGCACCGTTGTCGTGCAAAACCCACGGGCGCTTGGCTTGCTCTTATCAGAAGCGAATGAGATTGCGCTCGGGGAAGCCTTCATTCACGATGACCTCGATGTGGAAGGTGACATATTCTCGGTCTTCTCAATCGGCGAATATCTCCTGAACCGTCCTGTCTCTCTACGCCGGAAGATAGTCGAAGGTGCGGCACGAACGTTCTTCGGGATAGGGCAACGAATCCGGCACGGCGCGCGCCATTCCCTTAGCAGAGACCGTGCCTCGATCGCTTATCACTACGATCAGCCGGCCGCGTTTTATCGGCCTTGGCTTGGGGAATCCCTGGCATACTCATGCGCCTATTTTCGGACTTCCGAGGATACTCTCAATCGCGCGCAGGAGCAGAAGCTCGAACTGATCTGCCGCAAACTGCGTCTTCAACCCTTCGAGCGCTTTCTCGATATCGGATGCGGATGGGGTAGCCTTGTGCTCTATGCCGCGGCGAAACATCACGTACACGCGCAGGGGATCACACTGAGCAAAGAACAAGCGGCGATGGCTAAGCAGCGAATCGCGACTGCGCAGATGGAGAAGAAATGCACAGTGGAACTGCGCGATTATCGAGCTTTCGATCCCGTTGAGCCGCTATTCGACAAAATCGCAAGCGTCGGTATGTTCGAGCACGTAGGCCTGCGGAATCTTCCGCGCTATTTCAAGACTGTACGGAGCCTGCTCAAGCCGGGAGGAGTTTTTCTTAACCACGGTATCGCGCGTTCTCTACTTTCTCCCATACGGAAATCATCATTTATTGATCGCTATGTATTTCCGGATGGCCAGTTGGTTACGCTGGCGCAGGTAATTGAAGCCGCCGAATCGCAAGGGCTGGAAGTACGGGACGTGGAAAATCTCCGCGAGCACTACGAACTCACGCTGCGCAAGTGGGTAGATGGGCTGCAACGCAACTCAAAAGAGCTTTTGCAGCATGTTTCCAGGGTCACGTATCGCATCTGGCTGTTGTATCTGGCCGGTTCTGCCGCGGCCTTTCAGCGGGGAGATATTGCTGTTTATCAGGTTTTGCTTAGCCGTCCCGCAAGGGGCAAAAACCAACTGCCTCTCACGCGTGAAGACTGGTATGACGTAGCTGCGTCTTACCAGGAGGTGGGAACATGACGAAGCCGCCGCCGGAGACTCCGGAGCAGGAAGTCGAGCGCCTGATAGGTGAGCTGGACTCACTGCAAGATGGCGGCATGGCGGCCGATATGCTTGCTGCGTGTGGAATGCGCGCGGTTCCTTATCTTGCGGATTTCCTGTTAAAAGGTTCGCCGAGGGTAATTTCTTTGCCCCGCTGTCGCGCAGTGCATATTTTAGGCGACCTCGGAGCGCGGCCGGTGTTGATCGCCTACTTCAGGCAATATACGCATCCGGCGGACCCCACGGTGCTTTTCGCGGAGGATGCCGTTCGCAGCGCTGTCGCCCAGGAGTTGACGCGCTATCCATCCAGCGAGGTCTTTCGTGTGCTGCTGGATGCAGCCTGGCAGCGGGTTACCGGAGGGTTGGTTCTTGCACTGGGCGAGTACCGACGGCCCGAGAGCGTTCCACTACTCTTCCATATTCTCGAGGACGATCTATGCCGCGAGGACGCCATGAATTGCTTGCGTAAAATGCCGGACGCCGTGCGGCAATTCGGCATTCTGACGATTCGCGGCGCAACCGGCATAACTCTGGATGGTCCATCCGATACCTATCGCCGCCGAGCTACATTTCAACTCCTGAGTGAAGTCGGCGTTGCCAGGGATGACTGGCCGGATCTGCGCAGGTACCTCTCCGTGGATGATCCAGCCACCGTACTTGCCGCGGCAAAGATAGGGCTCTGCATTGCTTGCGAGAGCGAACAGCCGCAGATCATTGCGATCTTGTTGAAGGTGGCTGCGAAGTTCAACTTCGTAGAGGAAGGTGAAGCCGAAGAATTATTAGATGCTCATCTGGAAACTACTCGCACCGTTGCCCGGCAAATGCTAACGGAAAAACAGGCATCCGGAGAAAAGCCTAGGTGGTCATCCCCATTCTGGCGAATTCTTCATCACACATTGGGAGAGGTATTCGAAACCAGGCAAGCGCGCGTTTCGTGAGCATAGCTTTTCTCTTTGCGCGCTGACTCGAATCGCTTTTACCAGCGGTAGGAATGCAGATACATGGACCTCAAGAGCTACGAACAAGAGAAGTTCGCCCTTGCCGATATCATTCGTTCCGCGCAGGCTGTCGATACAAAAGACCAGGCTCTCCACCAGGAATGCCGCCATCTGCTTACGCGCCTGGCCGAAGACAGGTTCAACCTGCTGGTGGTTGGCCGCTTCAGCCGTGGGAAATCGACGCTGATGAATGCGCTGCTCGGCGGCGACCTTTTGCCAACCGGGATTGTACCGCTCACTTCTGTGATTACAACGGTTCGATATGGAAGCCGCAAACAGGCAGTGCTTCATTTCAACGGTCGCACTCTAAACCGCGAGATACCGTTAACGCAGCTTGCCGAATATGTGACACAGCAGTCGAATCCGGGGAACGTCAAAGGGCTCGCCTATGCGGAAATTGAATTACCGGTAGAAATTCTCCGGCGCGGATTCTTTTTTGTGGACAGTCCCGGGCTGGGATCTTCTATCGCCGAGAATAGCCAGACCACGGAACGGTTCCTGCCTGAGGCCGATGCCTTCATCCTTGTAACGAGCTACGATAGTCCGCTTTCCGAGGAAGAAGATCGCATTCTTCATCGAATACGATTCACGAATAAGCGTCTTTTCATAGTTGTGAATAAACAAGACACTGTGCAGACCGAGGAGCGGGTGCAAGCGCTCGCATTTGTTTTGGAACGGTTGAAGCGGTTTTCGTTTTCCGAAGCTCCTCAGGTCTTTTCTCTTTCAGCCCGTGAAGCGCTCCAGGGCAAGCTGGCCGGAAGCAAAAGAGGAGTGGGAGAAAGCGGAATCGCTGCGCTGGAAGCGGAACTGCTGCGATTTCTGACAGAGGAGCGGGCAAAGGCTTTTCTTGCCAACATGTATGAGCGCACTGGAGCGCTGCTTGCGCAGCGTTCGATGCTGTATGGCGCTTCGAAACAAGACAATCCGTTTCTCCCGTTGATCGAGCGCCTGAAGAATCTGCGGAAAGCAGACATAGATACCGATGATAAGTGGGGGGTGCCCGGCACCAGCAAACAGGATATTTCCCGGAGCGCAGTGTCTTTACAACTTGAGCCGCGCAGTGGATGCGGAATTTGCGGCTCCGTGCTGGGCGATATCTTTCAGTTTCTCAGCAAGTATCAGTATGAGCTGACCATCCAACCCGATGCGCAACGCGAGCACGCCCAAAGAGGCGGATTCTGTCCGCTCCACACCTGGCAATACGAGAACCTCTCTTCGCCGTATGGGGTCTGCACTGCTTATCCGCTGCTCGTTCATCGCATTGCCGGCGAGCTGGAGCAGTTTGCAGCGTCCATTTGCGGAAACAATGAAACGGGTCTGGACTTAAAAAACCTGCCTGCCAATGTGAGGACCTGCAAGATTTGCGAGGTTCGTATTGCATCGGAAGAAAGAGCTGTTCATCAGGCTGCGGCGGAAGCGCGAGATGCGATTGCATCCGGCCGCACTGCACTGGGCGCATGTTGCCTGCCCCATCTCGCCGCAGTCATTGCAGTTCTTGGCCCGGGACAGCCAACTCAGATGCTTCTTCACGCTCACGCTTACCTGCTGGAACGAACGGCCGAAGATTTGCAGCGTTATGCGCTGCGGCACGATGCGCTGCGCCGATACCTGACCAGCGAGGAAGAGCGCAGTGCATCCCACTTGGCGCTGCTATTGCTTGCCGGGCACAAAAGTGTGAGTGCGCCCTGGTCCGTCGAGAGCATTTTTTAGACGGCTCTGATGAAACTCACGAGCGGCGGCCCATGCGGTAATCGACATACAGGATATGAGCCTTGATCTGATCCTCGATTCGGTAGCGAGGCATATTGGCCATTTTAATCATCTGGAGGATTGCGCCTGGATTTCCGTCGCTCCACTCCACCAGCGACGGTAAAACGGAATCCAGATTGGAAGCCTGCAACCGGGCTTTTTGTGCTTCGCGCCGTGCGAACTCCAGAGCGATAGGCTGCGGCCAGTTTTTTACCTCGACGCGCTCAGATTTAAGGGCGCAGAGCGGTTGCAATGTTCCAATATCCTCCATGTGCGGCGAGCGCGACGCGAAAATGACAGGCGTGCGGCCGAAGTAGTGCAGGTCTTTAATCATGCCCGTGACCACGCGGGATGGGCCGTCGAGATGATCGAGAACCATAATGAAAGATCCTGTATCGAGGGCGCGATCTGCGATGCCTTTAAGCGAAGAGGAGGAAAGAATGCCGATGTTGGACGGCATGGGAATCCTCGCTTTTGCGGTTTTCAATCCATCGAGCAGAGCAAGGAGCATTTCGCGCGGCGAGCGCATCTGCGGAACGTAGAGCGCCAGCGGCTGGCTTTCGACGAAGGCTTGCAGCAGCCGGGATTTGCCTACGCCGGACGGGCCGTAGACCAGCATCGACTTGCGCGCCTTTGCCTGGCCTTGCAGGCGCTCCAATTCCTCTTCGCGCTCTACGCAGCTCAGGTACTCAAGCTCTCGATCGCGTTGGGCCGGAGACGCAGGCATCGGTTGATCTTCTTTCTTCGTGCGCTATTTGCTGGTCTTCTGGTCATGGAAGCGTTCGTGGCTTGATTGGATGACAGCCTGCGCTACGTTGTAATCCTTCCATCCAAGTGCCTGGGTGCGCTTGCCTTCCAGATCCTTGTAAACCGAAAAGAAATGCTCGATCTCGCGCAGGATATGCGGCTGCACCTGCGTGTAACTGGTCACGTCCCGAAAGCGCGGATTGCCTGTGGCGTAGGCGACAATCTTTTCGTCGGGCACTCCCTGGTCGAGCATTTCAAAGAGACCGATGGGGCGCGCGGAGAATGCGCAGCCGGGAAAGGTCGGGCTGTCGCAAAGGATCAGGATGTCGAGCGGGTCGCCGTCTTCGGCGAGAGTCTGCGGGATGAAGCCATAGTCACCGGGATAATGCACCGGCGAATGCAGATTGCGGTCCAGGCGGAAGACATGAAGCTGCTTGTCATATTCGTACTTGTTGGTGCCGTCGAGCGGAATCTCGACAACCACGGTGACGACCTCGGGAACATTGTTTCCAATGGGAAGATTGAGATAGTCGCTCATTCTGCTCCTTTGCAGCAAGTGAAGCATAGGAACAGAAGACGCACTCCTACGCTTGGTAGGAGTCATCAGCCGCCTGTTTCAGGGGCAATTCAAGGCGGATTCCATCGCCCTTGGCATCATGCCATTCTTCGATTCGCAGTGGCAACCTCTCGCCAATTTACCGGCGCGAGGGAACTTTTTGCGCAAATAAAAACCCCTGCAATCCTGCAGGAGTCATCAGCCGTTCCATTTCGGTAGGCGCTTCAGGGCGGATTCCTTCGCCAATTAAGATTTACCATGTAGAGGCATATCGTCGCAACCCTTCTGCATCCAACCCTCTACGTCTTCCTTGAAGAACAAGCGACAAATTTTTTGCTGGGGAGGCTGTGCCGCGCAATGACAATTCCAGACAAGATGGAGCTCTGGCTGATTCGTCACGGAGAAACAGAATGGAGCGCGTCAGGAAATCACACAAGCCGAAGCGATATTCCGCTCACGGAGCGCGGTGAAAGATCCGCCGCCGCAGCGGGAGCCTGGCTTGCGGGTAAAGAGTTCTCTCTTGTTTTGTCGAGCCCACGGCTGCGGGCCCGCGAAACATGCCGCATTGCCGGTTACTCAACCGTCGCCAAAGTCGATGACAACCTGGCCGAATGGGATTACGGCGAATATGAAGGCCGCACTACGGCGGAAATTCGCAAAGAGAGGCCGGGATGGTCGATCTGGACGGATGGGCCGCTGGGAGGCGAAACGGTTGAGCAGGTTGCATTGCGCGCAAAGAAAGTTATCGAGCGCGCAATTACGGCCGGCGGCCAGGTTGCGTTGTTTTCGCACGCCCATTTTCTGCGCATCCTGGCGGCAACATGGCTTGGTCTTTCTCCATCCGCGGGAAGCCTCTTTGCTTTGAGCACAGGCTCGGTAAGCATACTCGGCTGCGAGCGGGAGACGCGCGTCGTTCAAATGTGGAATCGCTTGTTTTGAAGGCGCAGGGCATGAGAGATGCGTCATAGCAGAATTCAATTCCGAGGAGATCAGCAGCTTCGTTATCGCGCCTACGCGCAGGATCACAGCATGACTGTGGAACAGATGCGTGCTTATGATCGAGCGCTTTGCCCGACGGCGCTTTTGCTGCCTTACGGGACGTGGCTCAGCCTCAAATGGTATGAGTGGGGAAAACTGAATCCAGCCCGGACCATTCGCGGCGCAAAGGAAAATGCGGAGTTCGATCGATGGCTCGAAGAGCTGGTTCCATCGTTGAATGCCATCAACTGTGAGTGTCACGCTAAGCTCGTTTCTCTGCGATACAACAGGTAAATAGCATGGTTGTCGCAATACCCCATAGGAATACAAATGAAGTTTCCGGACGAGACCGGTTTACAGGCAGAAAGTGCACTGCAGAATACAAGGCGCAGAATCGCACTCAGATTCGTATTAGCGATCGGCATATTGAGTTTCTTTGCTGATTTCACTTACGAGGGCGCGCGCAGCGTCTACGGCCCGTTTCTCGCAGGATTGGCTGCCAGCGCAGTTGTTGTCAGTGCCGTTACAGGATTTGGCGAACTTGTAGGCTATGGCTTCCGTCTTATCTCCGGGCGTTGGGCTGATCGAACCGGCAGTTTCTGGATGATTGCAATCTTCGGCTATTTTGTGCAGTTGCTGGCCGTGCCGGCGCTGGCGTTGGCGAGGAATTGGCCGACGGCTGCCGCGCTGATTATTCTCGAACGTTTTGGGAGAGCGACACGCAATCCTCCCCGCGATGCAATGTTGTCTCACGCCGGCAGCGAGATCGGATTTGGTCGGGCGTTTGGCGTCCATGAGGCAATGGATCAGTTTGGCGCTTTGTTTGGGCCCTTGATGGTGGCAGGAATCCTGGCTTGGCGCGGAAGTTACCGCCTTGCGTTTGCCGCTCTCTTGATTCCGATGGCAATCTGCCTCAGCCTTGTCCTAATTGCGCATCATATATATCCCCGGCCGCATGACTTGGAGATCAAGACCGGCAGTGTGAAGACAAAAGGACTCCCACGCGTTTTCTGGACATACTTAATTGGTGCTGCACTCGTTGCCGCAGGTTTTGCAGATTTTCCCCTCATTGCCTTTCATTTCACCCGCGTGGCATCTGTTCCTAAAGACCTGGTGCCGGTTGCCTACGCGATTGCCATGGGAGTGAGTGGAACAGGATCGCTGCTCTTTGGCAGGTGGCTCGATCGCTTCGGTGTTGCGCTTCTCATCCCGTTAACGCTCATTGCCGCTGCATTTGCCCCGCTGGTTTTTCTGGGCGGCTTCTGGCTGGCCTTGGGCGGCGCGGCGTTATGGGGGCTCGGAATGGGGGTACATGAGTCGATTATCCCGGCCATCGTGGCTCCTATGGTGCCCCCTGATCGACGCGCATCCGCATACGGACTGTTTACCGCGGGATACGGAATCTTTTGGTTTATCGGCAGTGCGGTTATGGGAATCCTCTACGATCATTCGATCACGGCAGCAGTTATCTTTTGCGTCCTGACACAGTTCGCCGCTGTTCCGCTGTTTCTGATCGTAAAACGGCAGATGTCAATACAACCATGACGTTGGAGATGCTTCCCCCTATACGCGGTTGTCGCAATGCCGCCAATAGAAATCGACTGCTTTGACCGCTGCTATCACGCCCTGCGATTTTATGGTTCTCGCTCGTTAATAGAGTATGCCTCGGCGAGATCAGGATAGCGAAGCAGCCAGTGCGTTAGGTCGATCAGATGGCTTCTTTCCAGCGCCACGCGCAGCTTTGGATTCTTCAGGCCGCGCCGCAGGATGATGCGCCTCACCTCATTTTCATCTCCCATTTCAAAGCAGCAGTTGAAGGCGCCTTCGTTCACCAGACGATCACGCAGGATGGTTGCAATCGCATAGCGCACGCGGTGCTCGCGCGCCGCCAGATCATACAGTTTCTGATAACGCATAACCTCTCCCAGGATTGGCCGCTATGGATGCAGCGTCAGAATCCTTCCACGCGATGAATGCCCAGTATGCGTCCGCGCCCGTCATAAGCCACGAACTGGTGCCAATCTTCTCCGGCCTCATCGAGGTAGTAGACCGTCCATACGATCTTGTCGATTTTTAGGCAAACCTCCTCCGGCCACCACGGGTGAGGATGAAGGCTCTTACCGGACAGGCTGCCTGATCGTGCAATTTGCCGGGCTTGCTCTGCTTTGAAGATGCCGCGCGTGAATGGCATTGGCTATTCCTGCATGGAATGGCGAATGCAAGTCGCGTCGCAGCCTCGGAGGTTCCGCAGCAGCCACGGATGAAATTTCTTAGAGAAGAAAATTGTCGCCTGGGACATGATGGCTCCTTCGCATCTTTAACTTGGAGGAGTCATCATCCAGGCGTCGGTTTCGACGCCGGCGGTTAAAGGCGGACTTCATCACCCATCGATTTCTTTCAGTCTATACTCACCGCATCTTCCGTAACTGCGCAGGAGCCATTTTGAGAGCTCCACGCGCGCATTTCAAACGCGGTGCTCCGCTCAGGATCGATCTCCGGGATCGACAGTGTATCTATGACCGTTACGAAGACCACGCTCAGGCCATATTTTTCTACGCCGATTGGGCGAATTACAGCTCAAATCTGTGAAGTCGGCGACGATCTGGAAGGGAAAAGTAAATGCCGACCTCTCCACTACTTCTGAATCAGAGCTTGAAACAGGACGCCAGGATGTGCCGCCAAAAATCCCATGATCTGGGATAAGAAGTTCAGGGATTTCTTGTAGGCGGGCCGAAAGCGCTTGACGATCCATGACGGCCGCAATACATTAGGGTGCGAATTCAATCCAGGGATGAAGCTCCCTTGGTAGCCGAAAGGCTGATGGCTTCTATCGCATATAAGATTGCGCCGCTGATCGAGAAGTGGCGCGAAGGACTTCGAAGCGATGAGCCCTCTACTCTCAGCCCGATGCCTGTATCTGCGCAATCCATGGCGTGGACCTTCCTGTATCTCAAGCTCCTATGACTGTTTCTTGCGCGAGAGACAGGCGTGCGGCGTGGAAACATCGGAATCACAGCCTCATCGTACTTGCATTTTGCTCCGTCCTCCCCTTCGGCATGATCGGAGCCCTCCGCGATATGTGCCTGCTGGGCGACTCCAGTCGTTCAGAAACTTCAGAGCCGTTGATTAAACCGAAATACGAAGGAGAGGGATTCAGTATGAACATCAATTCCAAATCTGTCGCCACCACAACGGTGGGCTACATGTGTCTAGCGTTGGCCGGGTGGATGCTCTCCATGCCGAACGCAGCCTGGTTCCCCAAACTCTATGGCTTTGGCGAGGCAATGATCTATCCGCTGGCGATTGTGCTTGCGGTAATGGGCATTTTGAGCTTCCTGCAAAGCAGGGCCTTGGACACGATCGTCTTCTTTGGCGGGGCCGGGCTGTTCTGGTCGGATTACACCTACTACGCAAGCTCAAGCTTTTCGAATGCGATGGAACCTTCTGCATATACCGGCTGGTACGCGTTTGTCTGGGCGGTCTTCTTCTGCTACGTCTGGCTCGGGTCGTTCAAGAGCGGAGTGCTCAGAATGCTCTTTCTGCTTGGGCTATGGCTGACCCTGCTCGCCCTGGCAATCGGAAGCTGGGCCAGCTCCGGAGTCTTCATCGTGCTGGGCGGTTACCTTGGGCTGATTACCTCGATTCTTGCGGCGATCACCTCCGCCAAGGATGTTATTGGGCATGGCCTCAAAGGCGGCGATCCGAACGTTGAAGCCGCGAAGGCTTAGCCCGTGCGAATGTGACACGCTTGCGCGATACGCAAGGGTGCGTGAGGCTTAATTTCAGTGATTGCTCCTGTGCCTTGCTTTCCGTGTTGGGCTAACCGCATCTGTCCGGTTTGCTCAACACGGAAAGCAAACAGACTCCGCAAAGGTTTGTGCTGTACGCAGGAGGATCTCCAAAGATTTCCTGTGATAGCCTGAAGCCGGCGAAGGAATCCGCCTTGAACCGCCGTTCCAGAGCTGGACGGCTGATGATTCCTACCGATCTGGTAGGAGTTTGCATACCCTACCAAAACATGAAGTGAAATGCGGCAGGAGGAGTGCTGTCTTCCAATCGCGCATGATGACTTTCCGCAGCATACTCTTCGATAAGCCGGATCAGGCCGATGGAAGCGCCCGCCATGCGCCGCCGGATTTCTTTGGCGACTTGAATCTGGATCAGCTTGTGAGTGCGATCACGTCAGGCTTCACAGCCTATGATCTGGCGCCGTTCTATTTCACATCGCTGACGGATCTGGAAACGATCTCTTATCGCCAGCAGGTTGTGCGGGATCTTGAGAATCCGGCGTTGCTGCAGGCGATCAAGGCGTTTGCAGAACAGATGAAAACGATGCGCGAGCATCTTCTTCAGGCGCAAAAGGCTTCGTATAAGTACGCTTCGCAACGGCGCTTTCTGGGCGCTGTCGAGATGTATTGCCATGCTGTCGAACAGCTTCTGTCGGAAATTCGGCAATGCGGAGTCCGATCGCAGGGCTTGATTGCATTCCATAAATATCTTTCCAACTACATTTCTTCGCCTGTCTTCCGCGGCCTGAAAGCTGAAGCCCAAGGCCTGGCATCCGGCCTTTCCGCAATTCGATACTGCCTGCTTCTGAAAGGCGGAAGCGTTACGGTTCGCAACCTCGATGCGGAAAGCGACTACAGCGCTTCTATCAAGAAGACATTTGAAAAATTTGGGCAAGAGGAAGAGCAAAAATATTGGGTTCACATGCGGGAAATCGACGGCGACAACCACATCCAGTCGCAGGTGATGGATGGAATTGCGAAGCTCCATCCGGCGATATTCAGCGCTTTGGAGGCGTTCCGCGCGAGTCGAGGTGAATACCTTGATCGGACGATTGTCCAGTTTGACCGCGAGATTCAATTCTATGTCGCTTTCCTTGCCTATGTGGAAAAGCTGCGTGGCGCAGAATTAACTTTCTGTCAGCCGCAGATCTCGCAAACCTTCAAAGAAGTCGCCGCTCACAAGGCATTCGATCTCGTGCTCGCCGGCAAGCTCATCGATGAGAAAGCCGCTGTCGTCTGCAATGATTTCCGCCTTTCCAATCCCGAAAGAATTTTCGTCGTATCTGGCCCGAATCATGGCGGCAAGACGACCTTTGCCCGCATGTTTGGCCAGATGCACTACCTGGCAAGCCTCGGCCTTCCCGTTCCCGGAACAAAGGCAGAGTTGTTTCTTTTCGATCGCCTGTTCACGCACTTTGAGCGGGAAGAGAACATAACCAACCTGCGTGGCAAACTGCAGGATGATCTTTACCGAATCCGGAAGATTGTGAACGAGGCAACTCCAAACAGCATAGTCATTATGAACGAGATATTTTCCTCGACAACGCTGAAGGATGCCGTTTTTCTTAGCCGAAAAATTCTGGAGCGGCTTTCTGAGCTGGACCTGTTATGTGTCTGCGTGACATTTCTCGACGAAATTGCCTCGTTCAACGAAAAGACTGTGAGCATGGTCAGCGCAGTCGATCCGAAGGATCTAGTAAAGCGCACTTACAAGTTAGAGCGGAGGCCGGCAGACGGGCTTGCTTATGCGCTGGCAATCGCGCGCAAACACGGCGTGACCTATGAGGCACTCAAGGAGCGTATTCAGGCATGAAAGCTCTGCTGATGCACCGCGACCGGGATTTCGACCCACAGCGAGGGCGGCCGTGGAACGAGCCGGTTTTGATGCAGGATCTTGAGTTGAATACGCTGCTTGAGGCAATGGCCGCCAAGGACAAGTTTCTTTACGAAGTGGCGCAAGCCGCGGTGTTTTCCGGATTTCAGAATGGAGTCAGCACCATTCTGTATCGTCAGGAAATCCTCAAGGATTGCATCGCGAATTCGGGCGCAATAAGAGTGCTTTATAACCTTGCCGTTGAGGCGGCCGAAAATTCAAGACGGATATGGTGGGATTTGTCCAGCCACTATCCCGACTCCGTTCTGTATGGCGCGGTTTCTCTTCTCGATTTTCTGCTGGGAATACTTCGGAGACTCAGGAAACTCGTGGATGAGACAGTCGGCCAGTTTCACTCTGAAGGGTTCGCCAGGTTATTCGCCATGCTACAGAGCGAGCTGGGCGATGAGTATCTGGCAACCATCGAGCAATATCTTGCCGACCTGAAGTTTCGTAACGGCACTTTGCTGATTGCGGAACTTGGGCCACTGAATGAGGGCGATCGCTACACGCTGGCAAAGCCTCCGCAACGCGATGCAAACTGGCTTCAGAGCCTGCTGGCCAAATCGCCTCCCGGTTATACCTTCCGCCTCGATCCACGGGATGAAACGGGCGCGCGCATTGTCTCCGAGATGCGGCATCGAGGAATCAGCGATGCTGCAATTACGCTTGCCCAGTCTGCCAATCATGTGTTGAGCTTCTTCAAAATGCTGCGAGCTGAAGCGGCTTTCTACATAGGATGTCTGAATCTCTACGACAAGCTGATAGCCAAAGGCGAACCGGTATGCTTCCCGGAGCCCGATGATACAGGAGAGCGGAAACTTCACTTTCAAGGCATCTATGATGTATGCCTGTCCCTCCACATGGACAGCAGGGTGACGGGTAATGACGCGTATGCCGATGGAAAAGACCTGATCCTTATCACCGGAGCGAATCAAGGGGGAAAATCGAGCTTTCTTCGCGGCGTGGGCCTTGCGCAAATGATGATGCAGTGCGGGATGTTTGTCGGAGCAGAGGCCTTTCAGGCCGAGGTATGTCCCGCTCTGTTCACTCACTACAAGCGGGAAGAAGACGCAACGATGAAGAGCGGAAAGTTCGATGAAGA
>JASHPD010000169.1 GCA_030038315.1 Acidobacteriaceae bacterium | reverse complement strand
CGGGGAAGGGCAGATTACGGCAGAGAACTCGCTGTCTGCGCTGACGAAGGGAGTTACGGTTGCCGCGATTGGGCCGGGGATGGGACAGAGCGCGGACACGATGAAGTTTCTGAATAAATTTCTGGCCGGCACGAAGATGCCGGTGGTGATTGATGCGGATGGGTTGAATCAACTGGCGCGGCAATCGGAGGCGCGGCTCAAAAAGATTGCTGCCGAGCGGACGGTGGTGCTGACGCCGCATCCGGGAGAGATGGCGCGGCTGGCGGGCATTACGGTTCCTGAGGTGCAGGCGGACCGGCTGGACGTGGCGCGGAGCTTTGCGATGAAGCATGGCGTTACGGTGGTGCTTAAGGGCGCGCGGACGCTGATTGCGCATCCGGACGGGCGCGTGGCGGTGAATACGAGCGGGAATCCGGGGATGGCCAAGGGCGGCAGCGGCGATGTGTTGGCCGGGATGATTGCGGGAATGCTGGCGCAGTTTCCTGAGGAGACGGCTCAGGCTGTGGAGGCTGCTGTTTATCTGCACGGGCTGGCTGCGGACCTCGCCGTGCGCAGGGCGGATGAGCATACGCTTCTGGCGACGGACAGTTTTGCACAATTTTCAAGTGCCTTCCGCACTTCGGCTGTGGACGATTCGGGGTATGTTTGGTTGCAGGGGTGCTGCGCGCACGGCGGGCGTCACGGTGGCGGAGAGGTGCGCGAAGAGGTGCAAAGATGAGCGAGTCGGGTGTTGCTGCGGGTAAAGTGCATGAGTTCACCACGAAGAGCGATTCGGATACGATTGCCGTGGGGCGCAAGCTGGCTGCTCTGCTTGCGCCGCCGCAACTGCTGCTGCTGACCGGCGATCTGGGTACGGGCAAGACGACGCTGGTGAAGGGGATTGCGCAGGCGCTGGGCGCGGCCGAGCCGGATGAGGTGACCAGCCCGACCTTTACGCTGTTGCATGAGTATGAGGGTGTGCGTGAGGGCAAGCCGGTGAAGCTCTATCACCTGGATGTGTATCGGCTGGAGGGTGAGCGGCAACTGGAGACGCTGGGGCTGGATGACTTGCTGACCGACGATGCGCTGGTGCTGGTCGAGTGGGGCGAGAAGTTTCGCTCGCTGAAGAAGCGCGCTACGGGAGAGATTGTGATTCGCTCGGCGGGCGGGGATGCGCGCAAGATTACGGTGACGCTGAAAGAGCAGGGATGAGGGATTAGGGAACAGGGATTAGGTTTATAGATAAACGGCAAAGACTACTATAGATATTCCATCCTTCGCAAAAGACGCGAAGGATAGGGCATTCGGCATACCTGGCACCTGGCTTTCCGCATACACTGATTCGAGATGGAGTCTGCGCTTCATTCCGCTGGAGAAAGAGCTTGCTGCGAACGCTGTGGCGTCGCGCCTGCTGTGCCGCGTACTGTGGCGTGGCTGCAAGGCGTTACGCTGGCGTGGATGCTGGCGGAGTGCGCTTGCTCGCTGGTTGCGGCGGCGCGGGCGCATAGCGCGGCTCTGCTGGCTTTTGGCTCGGATAGCTTGATTGAGCTGTTTTCGGCGGTTGTGGTGCTGTTGCAGTTTGTGCCGCGCTTTGCGCTGAAAAAGACTTTTGCCGAGCGCGTTGCGGCGGTGCTGTTGGCTCTGCTTGCTTGTGTTGTTGTTGTGATTGCTCTGCTGGGGTATCGCGCGCCGAAGGAGACTAGCTTTCTCGGCGTCGGGATTACGGCGGCGGCGCTGGTGGTGATGCCGACGCTGGCGTGGCTCAAGCGCAGGCAGGCTCGCGCGCTGAACAACCATGCGCTGGCCGCGGATGCGGTGCAGTCAGCTACCTGCGCGTATCTGGCGGCGGTTACGCTGGCTGGGCTGACGGCTTATGCGGTATGGCGCGTGGCGTGGATCGATAGTGCGGCCGCGCTGGTAGCTGTGCCTATTCTTCTTGTGGAGGCGCGGCATGCGTGGCGCGGCGAAGGCTGCTGCTGCTGATTGTGTTCTCAGCTATCCCACGTCCCCAAATGCAAGGGACGTGGGGCACCCGGCTGTTGCTGAGACCTGACGCTTCAGAAGCCCATGATGTTGAAGCCGCAATCGACGTAGATGACTTCGCCGGTGACGGCGCTCGCCAAGGGGCTGGCCAGGAACAATGCTGTGCCGCCGACTTCGCTTTGCTCGACGTTGCGGTGGAGCGGGGAACGCTCGACCTGCGCGCTGCGCATGGTGCCGAGATCGCCGACGCCGCGCGCGGCGAGCGTGTTGATGGGGCCGGCGGAGATGGCGTTGACACGGATGTTTTTGGGGCCTAGATCGTAGGCGAGATAGCGGACTGTGGCTTCGAGCGAGGCTTTGGCCAGGGCCATGACGTTGTAGTGCGGGACTACGCGCTCGCTGGCTAGATAGGTGAGAGTCAGGATGCTGCCGCCTTCGGTCATCAAGGGAGCTGCGGCGCGGCTGAGCGCGATGAGCGAGTAGACGCTGACATCGTGCGCGAGACGGAAGCCTTCACGGCTCGTGTTGAGGAATTCGCCCTTGAGGTCGGCGGCGGGCGCGAAGGCGATGGCGTGGACGAGGATGTCGATCTTGCTGTGCTGTTCTTTGAGTGCGGCGAAGACGGCGTCGATCTCGGCGTCTACGGAGACGTCGCACTGGAAGCCGGTGGCGCCGGGAAGCTCGGCGATGAGATCCTGCGCTTCGAGCTTCATGCGCTCGTTCTGGTAGCCGATGGCGAGCGTGGCTCCGGCGGCGTGGAGCTTTTGCGCAATGCCCCAGGCGATGGAGCGCTTGTTGGCCAGGCCGAAGACTACGGCTACTTTTCCTTTGAGATCGATCATGGTTTTTCTTCCTCTGTAGCCCGTTTGGTGGGGGCTTGTCGTGAATCAGGATAGCAGTCGAGAGTGAAGATAGGGACCGAGGGAACAAGGGGACGAGGGACCAGGGACAAGCAAAGACAAAAGCAACTGCAGATCCTTCGACTTCGCTGCGCTTCGCTCAGGATGACAGCTTGGTTGATTGGATTGGCTGTGATTCAACCGACGAGATTAGCCGCCTAGATCGACTAGCTCTACGGGGCCTGTTGGGCAGCCGAGGAAGCGCGAGCCCAGACGCTCGAATTTTTCGACCGAGTCGGTGGCGAAGCAGCGGATGTTTGGGATGAAGTCTGATTCTGCTTCCGTCAAAAGCAGGTCCTTCGCTCCGCCTGAAAAACGGCTACGCTCAGGATGACACCTCTGTGGATTGTTTTGGAGGGTGAAGAGACGTGCGGCTTCGGCGGCGGTGGCTTCGGCGGAGTCGATGACGCGAATTCCTGACGGCCCGGACTGAATCAGGACCTTTTCGATGAGCGGGCGCAAGAGCGGGTAGTGCGTGCAGCCCAGGACCAGCGTGTCGGGGTGCAGGTTTTCGGCTTTGGCGTCGGCTTGTAGCTGGTCGAGGTAGATGCGGATGACCTGACTCGTAACTTCTGCGGTGACGGAATGACCGGGCGAGTCTGCAATCCAGCCTTCTTCGACTAACGGCACCAGCAGCGGGCAGGCGCGCTCGATGCCGTGCAGGCCGAGAACTCGGCAGGCGTTCGAGTAGGCGTGGCTCTGCACCGTGGCGTCGGTGGCGATGACGAGCACGTCGCCGGTTTTGGATGCGGCGCGTGCGGCTTGCGCACCGGGCTCGATGACGCCGAGAACGGGGACGGGCACGGCTTCCTGAATGGCATCGAGCGCGAGGGCGCTGGCGGTGTTGCAGGCGATGACTAAATACTCGGTGCCTTGCTCGTGGACGAGGAATTGGGCGCTTTCGGCGGCGTATTTGGCAATCGTCCGGCGGGATTTCGAGCCGTAGGGCAGGCGCGCGGTGTCGCCGAGGAAGGCGTAGCGGGCGTGCGGCATCTGCTTGAGAAGCGCGCGCAGGACGGTAAGGCCCCCGAAGCCGGAATCAAAGACTCCGATGGTGGGGACGCCGATGTTTTTTTTATTGGTTTTGGACATTGTTCGCGGTCTGGATTGCGTCGGAGGCAAGATAGGTGCGCGTGAGGTCGGCGTGGCCGGCGAGCGAGGCGCGCGGCTCGCCATCGACGAGGAAGCGGACCTCGGTAACGCGCGGCAGGTTGGCATGGATGGTGCCGCAGATGGAAAGCAGGGTGAGGGTTTCGGTTTCTAGGCCCGAAGGGTGGCTTGCGACAAAGTTTCCCGAGAGATTGATGACGGCCAGTTGCGGTCCGTTGCTGGGATCGTAGGCTGCGTTCTTTGCGCCGGATGCAACGGGCAGCAGGAAGACCTCTTTGACGGCGGCGGTTCCGTTGGGCACAGGATGCGGGGAGTCGGGCACGGAGTAGCTTTCGAGCAGGCGGTTGAGCACGGCGCGGGCGCGGGCTTCGTCTTCTTCGGGCAGTGGGAGCGCTTCCTCCTGCTCGCGCAGGGAGTTGTCGTCGTCATTGGCGACGATGAGCGTGGCCTGCTCGTCGGCGGCTACTTCGGGCGCTTCGGTGGGCGCGGAGTCTTCGCCGGCGAGCATCGCCTGGTGGGCCTTGTCGTGCATGTGCCACAGCACGCCGCCCATGCCGAACGAGGCGACGATGAGCACGATGAGCAGTACAGCCTGGTAGCGCGGGATCATGGCTGGTGCGCCCCCATTTTCGACTCGGCCTTCCACTCGATGAGCGCGGCGGCAAGGATCTGCGCGATGCGGGCCTGGTAGTCGGGATTGTCGGGCTCGGCGGTGATCTTATGGCTGGCGTCGCGCTCGGGGGCCAGCTCAACCGCGACCGCCGGGCAGGTCATGCTGTCGATGCCGGGCAGGGTGGTGCGGCCGAGGGTGACGTTGACGCCGGCCTGGGTGAGCGCGGAGCTGAGCACGCCGGCCAGCGCCAGGCTGCGCGGGATGACGGAGGATTGCGCGGTCTTCCATGCGGTGATGCGCGTGCCTGGATCTGTATCTGGACTCGTGCCGGCTGCCGGCGCGAGCGAGGAGGTAAAGAGATGCACGCCGTAGCCGCTCTCTGCCGCGTGCAGGATGAGGCAGGCCTGCGCGTGGGCGCTGTTGGCGAGGGCGGCGCGGTCGTTGGGGGTGAGGGTTTTGTCTTCCTCGCGCGTGGTGACGACCTGAAAACCGCGCGCGGCGAGCAGCGAGCGCAGCCGGACGCTGAGGGCGAGCGTGGCGCTCTTTTCCGGCTGGCCGTCGTCCAGTTTGCCTCCGTTATCGCTCCCGCCGTGAGCCGCGTCGAGAACGACGACGAAGCCTGGATTTGGCGCGGCGGGCGGTTGCGGCGGGGCGGGAAATTGCGCCAGCGCCGGTGCGGCGCAGCTAAACGCGGCGGCGAAGACCCACAAACGGCAAAGGCTTGTTCTGAGGGAACTGCCTGGCGCGTTGGAGGCGGCGGAGTGGGCCATCGGGACGAGATTTCCGGCTTTCGGCCGGCAATGCTTTGACGGAATCCGAAGCGGTTCCTCGCACGATTCTATCCCAGCGGGAATCGGATTCGATGCGCCTGTGAGACGCTTTGCGGGAGGCAATGGCGCTCGCTTCGTGCTACTATCACGGTCAAGTACCAGCGCTCGTTTGAGGCGGCGGTATGAAAGCGACTCCGATTTCGCGTTTGTTTCCGGGTCCGATTCCGGTCCGATGTTTCCTTCCGTTCCGGCGCGCCGCGGGGTGGAGTGCGCTGTGGATGTTGCTCGCGGTTCTGAGCCTGCCGGGCGGCGCGCAGGAAGATCCCCTGAACAAGGTGCATGTGCAGCCTCCGCCGGCGGCGACTGCGCCGACGGGCGAGCCGGCTGGCGCCGAGGCTCCGGCGGCAACCGGCGCGGCGGCGAA
Organism: Acidobacteriaceae bacterium; assembly: GCA_030038315.1. Lineage (GTDB taxonomy): Bacteria > Acidobacteriota > Terriglobia > Terriglobales > Acidobacteriaceae > Telmatobacter. The sequence goes on along the minus strand of JASHPD010000169.1, from coordinate 1,310 downwards.
CATTGCGCGGCCGGGCGGAATGATCCGCATGAATGTGGACCTGGTGCTGGTTCCGGTGACGGTGACCGACCCGATGGACCGGCTGGTGACAGGGCTCGAAAAGAACGATTTTCATATTTACGAGGACAACAAGGAGCAGGCGATCAAGTCCTTCGCCATGCAGGATGCGCCGGTTTCGATCGGCATCATCTTCGATCTTTCGGGATCGATGACCTCGAAGCTGATTCGCGCGCGGGACTCGATTCTCGAATTCATCAAGACGGCTAATCCGCAGGATGAGTTTTTTGTCATCGGCTTCAACGACAGGCCGGAGTTGATTGAGGATTTCACCAATTCGGTGGACGAGATCCAGGCGCGGCTGGCCACGGTGCAGGCCGGGCACCGCACCGCGCTGCTCGATGCGATTTATTACGGGCTGGCGAAGATGCGCGAGGCGCGCTACCAGCGCAAGGCGCTGCTGGTGGTCTCCGACGGCGGAGACAACCGCTCCCGCTACACGGAAGGCGAGCTCAAAGCGCAGGTGCGGGAATCGGACACGCAGATTTTTTCCATCGGCATCTTTGACGCCTATGCGGCTACGCCGGAAGAGCGCGAAGGGCCGATGCTGCTGAACGAAATCAGCGAAGAGTCGGGCGGAAGGCTGTTTCGCGTGGACGATGTCTCCGAGATGGGCGACATTGCCGAGAAAATCTCCACCGAATTGCGCAACGAATATGTGATCGGGTATACGCCGATTAACCTGCGCCGCGACGGTAAGTGGCGTAAAGTGAAGGTAAAGCTGGACCCGCCGGCGGGGCTGCCTCCGCTTACGGTTCACGCTCGCACCGGCTACTATGCGCCATTGCAATAAATTACTTCTCTCCACTTTTCTTTTTGCCGGCATGGCTCTTTTGCTGCCGGCCGCCGCTGTTCCGGTCTTCGCCATGCAGGCGCAGCCGCAGCCTGCGCAAGCCGTTCCAGCCCAGGCTCCGCTCTCCGTGGACCGCGACCCGGTGCGCTCGCCGGATGCGGGTGCGGCCGCGCCATCCGCCTCGGCCGGCAATGTGCAGAAGCAGGGGAGCGGATACATTCTGCACACCAATGTCGAGGAGGTTGTGCTCAACGCAACCGTGGTCGGGCGCGGCAACCGGCTGGTGCAGGATTTGAAGAAAGAGGATTTCCAGGTCTTCGAGGACGGCGTCAGGCAGGCGATTGTGAGCTTCCAGCACACGGACCTGCCGGTTTCGATTGCGCTGGTGGTGGACAACTCCGGCTCGATGGCGGAGAAACGGCCGGGGGTGAACAAGAGCGCGCTAGACTTGATCGAGGCG
>JASHPD010000168.1 GCA_030038315.1 Acidobacteriaceae bacterium | reverse complement strand
GCGAAGCTGCCGTTGTTCGCCGCATCTTCGAGATGTCGGCGGAAGGGCAATCTCTCAAGACCATTGCCAAGACCCTGAACAGCGAGTGTGTACCTCCGCCGAGGCCGCGTGCGGGGAAGAATTACGCCACATGGTGCCCGACCTGCATCCGGGAGATGCTTCGGCGCGACCTGTATCGAGGGCGAGTCATCTGGAATAGCTCGCGCTTCGTGAAGACACCGGGAACAAATAAGCGCGTCCGGCGCGCGAGGCCAGAGAGCGAGTGGCGCATCGTTCCTCACCCCGAGCTTCAGATCGTCAGCGACGAGCTGTGGCAGCGTGTAAAGGAACGGCAGGATGAGTTGCAAGCCACGTATGGCGGTCGGAAGGGCGGCGGAATCCTGATGCCGCGTTCGGCGACCAGCAAGTACCTTCTCAGCGGCATCCTCAAATGTGGCGTGTGCGGAGGCAATCTGATCATCATTTCGGGGTATGACTCTTCGGGTCACCATCCCCGGTACGGCTGCTCGCAGCATTTCAATCGCGGCGCTTGCTCGAATTCCCTGACCGTGCGGCGGGACTGGCTGGAAGGAAAGATGCTCGATGAGTTGAAGAACTATGTTCTTCAGCGCGACGCGGTCGAGTATGTCCTCGACCAGTTTGGAAACCATGTCAGGGACGCCTTCTCAGAGCTCACCAATCAGATGGCTCAGATGCGCGACCGAAAGCAGAAGCTCGAAGGGGAGCTACGCAGGCTGGCTGTGACGGCTGCGGAGACGGGACCGTCGGCGTTCTTGGTCGAGGCGATCCACGAACGGGAGCAGCAGTTGCGGGAACTTTCCGACCAGCTTCTGGCGGGGGGAGAGAATTCCGTCGACGCCTACCTCACGGACGTCCGCAATTTCATCTTTGGGCGGATGGGAGACCTCCGCGCGCTCATGGCGGGCGATCCTGCCCCTGCCCGGAAGGAACTACTCAAGCATGTTACGGAGATTCGCATGATGCCCCAGCAGATGGGGGATGGCAAGGGGCACTACATTGCGAAGGGAGAGTGGAGGCTGCTGGGGAATCAGCAAGATACGCTAAAAGCGTTGGAGCAGGCCCACCGGGAAATTCGTGTGGTTGCGGGGGGCGGATTTGAACCGCCGACCTTTGGGTTATGAGAAGGCTAAATAACTGATTCTAAAAGAACTAGAGCGGCGTAGATGATCCCTAGCCTCTCCTTAGAATCAGCAAGATACAGGCGGGTCTTTCTTAGCGTTCCCCGGTTTGTTCCCTCGTTCTGGCCTTGTTCCCTTATATTGTTCCCTCGACCTGTTGCGCGACCCTGCGGCATAGGGCGAGCTGGCTTCATGTTGAAATATCCGCTGTAATTGCGGAGATTCATACAACCGGCTTATGGGGCATTTGATGACCTTTGCGGCTCGCACCAACCTTTCCTGGCATACCTGCGCCCAATTTGCTACTCTCAAGCTATGCAGGTGACCGTCGAAATCCCGGATCAGTTTGTCCAGCACCTGGTGCCTGCTGGCCGTGATGCGGCTCGTTCCCTCTTGGAGGAGTCGGTGGCCGGCGCGTATCGGGATGGCCGCTTGACGATGGAGCAGGTTCGTCAGCTCCTCGGCTTCGGAACCCGGATACAGGTGGATGCCTTTCTCCAGCAGCATGAGATTTTCGACTACACGGTCGAAGATCTCGACAAGGACATGGCTACGCTGGACCGGGTGCTTGCAGCGAATGGCCGGTAGCCGCTGGCATGATCGTTGTCGCTGATACCAGCCCACTCAATTACCTCATCCGCCTCGGCCATCCCGATGTGCTGCGGGAGATTTATGGCCGCGTTCTCGTTCCCCACGCCGTTTTGATCGAGATGCAGCACCCGGAGGCGCCTTCGGAGGTGCAAGCCTGGGCGTCCGCACCTCCTGCATGGCTTGAGGAAAAACAAGTGCGGCAGCTCGATGGGACTCTGGCTTCCGAACTTGGGGCCGGAGAGCGGGAAGCGATCAGTCTTGCTCTCGAAGTAAATGCCGATGTTCTCTTGATTGATGAGCGAGCCGGCCGGCAAGAGGCCGAAGCGCGGCAGCTCGAAGTAGCAGGTACGCTCGCGGTTCTATTGCAAGCCTCTCTGCGCGGGTATTTTGATTTTCCCGAAGCGTTGAGGCAGCTCCGCCAGTACGGGTTTCGCGTCTCGCGGGCAGTCGAAGCGACCATGCTTGCCAGATATGAACGGGCTAAAGAGAGAAAACCGTAAGCCGCAACTTTATGTTCCGGGCACTTCCCATCCGTTATTGGTCAGCTGCAATCCGACAATCTGATTAACCCTCGATGCGCCGCTGATTGTGGCTCGAATGTCTGGAAATGCCTGTTGAACATCGGAACGCTGCGCCCACGCTGCCAGATCGACGATCTTGTAGGTGTAGGTCACTTCGGCTTGCGAGGACGATTCTGGTCCGTCCGGCTGCGTCCAGCGAACGATGGAATCGACGGCTTTCTGTCCGTAACAAAAGCTATAGGTCGATCCAAGAGGTCCGGGCGTCTGCTGAAAGTACCGCCGTTCGTCTGCGATGAGCTCATAGCGTCTCACTGGTTGCGGAGGCGTGGGGCCGCGCAGAGCATCCAGCATTCCGTGAACGACAGCGGTTGTATCGGCTCCATGAACCAGACCGGCCTGCTCCAAAGCGGCCAGCTTGGACGCAAGCATGGATGCGCGGGCCTTCGGCACATTGACCGGGAAGGATGTTCCAATGAGGGTACAGGCGCGGCCATGCTTGGCAAGGTACTGATTGGTCGCCGCTCGGAAGTTTGCGTCGCTCGGCTTTCGCGCAGAGTTGCAAGCAATGAGAACGACTAGGCCGATTAGTGGGATGAGAAGGAGTCTACGCATCGGATAATCCTCCGGGAGAGAAAGTTCATTGCAGGTCGGTCTTTGGAGGCCGCAGCTCCGCAATGATGGCGTTCACAAAGTCGCTGATCTCGTTGTGCGTCTGAGCGATTGCAGAGATGCCTGGAAACGCATAGGTCACCTCTTATGCGTGTGCGGCGGCATCGGCTTTCGGTGCAGCATCGGTCGCAGGTTTGAGTGGTGTAGGGCCAGGCTTCGTACCGCCGGAAGACCGCGCGGCGCTCGCTGCGTAGCTGGCCTTGTACTTCTGGAAATCCTCTTCCTGGGTCAGCGCAAAGCG
>JASHPD010000167.1 GCA_030038315.1 Acidobacteriaceae bacterium | reverse complement strand
CAGTACGAGCGAAAGTGCCGTGTACTGGGTGAACGGCACGGCCACGACGTTGTCGCCGCCCAGCGGCATGGCAAATTCTGTGGCCAACGCGATCGCGGTCTCGGGCGGCAATGTGTATGTCGCGGGATCGGCGTTTTCCAGCTCGGGCATCGGAGCCGCCGTACTCTGGGTGAACGGCACGGCCACGACGTTGTCGCTGCCCAGCGGCATGGCATATTCTGACGCCGCCGCGATCACGGTCTCGGGCGGCGATGTGTATGTGGTGGGAACCGCGTGGAACAACGATATCGACGATTGGGCCACATACTGGGTGAATGGCACGGCCACGCTGTTGCCCATGCCCAGCGGCCTGACGGTTGATTTTTACGCTGATGGGATCGTGGTGTCGGGCGGTAATGTGTATGTGTCGGGATATACGGATTCTGGCACGGGCAACGAGGCCGCTGTATTCTGGGCGAACAGCGGATGGGCCACGACGCTGCCTTTGCCCAGCGGCTGGTTCTTTGAGGCCTATCAAGCCAAGGGGATTACGGTCTCGGGCAGCGATGTGTATGTGGCGGGAGGTGGGGTGAACAGCGTGGGCAGCACGACCGCCGCATACTGGGTGAACGGCACGCCGACAACTTTGCCCATGCCCAGCAACACGCCAAACTCTTCCGCCACGTCCTACGCTAACGGAATCGCGCTCTCGGGCAGCGATGTGTATGCGGTGGGATATGCGGGCTCAACCGCCACATACTGGGTGAACAGTGGCGCGGCCACGCTGTTGCCCATGCCCAGCGGCGCGTATGAGTCCTGGGCCAACGCGATCGCGGTGACTACTCAGTAGGCGGCGTGGGTATTATTGGGCAAAGCCCCTCGAAATTTGCAAAGAATTTCCCCGCAAAAGCGTATCATAGTTGTAAGGACTGGAATGCCGTCGTAAGCGCTGAAAAATCCCTCGCCCACCAGGGATGAGCGCATCCCAGCCCAAAGCAAAGAAAAGGCGAATATAGATTTTTTCGCCAAAAATCAAACTAAACAGGCTATATAATCAATCACTTACAGCGCCAAACTTCAAAATTTTTTTTGGAGGGGGTAACCAAAATCCTGCACCAGGAATGCAGTACCAGTAAATCTTTTAAGTTATTTTAAATAAATAACTTAACGAAAAATTCCCTGAGCGCAGGTTACGAAAGTCCAATACCGCGCCAAATATCGCATCCCGACGGGCAAAATTGGCTCAATTTTTGCCCAGCCGTGACCCAAAGCACCGAGCGCTACAATCGACCCAAGAGATGCTTGAAAGAATGAGCGCAGCCAGCCAGAGCCCCGCAGCACCCGACCCGCAATCCGATTCGCTTCTTTCCGGCAGCCGTTTCCTGCGCGCCTGCCTGCGCAAGCCCGTGGACCGCACCCCGGTATGGTTTCTGCGCCAGGCTGGCCGCTACATGCCGGAGTACCGCGAGGTGCGCAAGCACCACACGCTGGTCGAAATCTGCAAACAGCCCGACCTCGCCGCCGAAGTGACGATTACCGCCGCCGAAAAGCTCGGCGTGGATGCGGCGATCATCTTTGCCGACCTGCTCCTGCCGCTGGAGCCGATGGGCCTCGGCTTCGAGTTCCAGGCCGGCGAGGGTCCGGTCGTGCATCGCCCCGTCCGCACGGCGGAGGACGTGCGCGCCCTGCGCACCGACCGTGCCGGCGATCTCGAATACGTGGCCCGCGCCATCCAGAAAGTCGCCGCGCACTTCCGGGTTGGGAATCTTGTCCGGCTCGGCATCATCGGCTTCTGCGGCGCGCCTTACACGCTGGCCAGCTACATGATTGAAGGCGGCGGCTCGCGCAACTACATCGAGACCAAAAAGCTCATGTACGGCGACCCTGCCGCGTGGCGCAGCCTTTTGGATAAGCTGGTTGCCGTGCTCACCGAGTATTGCCGCCAGCAGGTGCAGGCCGGCGCGGATGTCATCCAGATCTTCGATAGCTGGGTCGGCTCGCTCGCGCTCTCCGATTACCGCGACTACGCCTTTGAGCCGACCACGCGGCTGATCCGCGCCGTGCAGCAGATGGGCGTGCCGGTGATCTACTTCGGCGTCGAGACGGCTGGCCTGCTGAGCGAGATGGCGCTGACCGGAGCTGACGTGATTGGCCTCGACTGGCATCAGCCGCTCAACGTGGGCTGGAATGCGGTCGGCCATACCCGCGCGGTGCAGGGAAATCTCGATCCGATTACGCTCTTTGCGCCGCTGGAGATTCTCGAAGCGCGGGTGCGCGAGATACTGCACGCGGTGGGCGGGCGCGCGGGCCATATTTTCAACCTGGGCCACGGGATTGTGCCGGGCACGCCTGTCGAAAACGTGCAGGCTGTGGTGCGGATGGTACGCGAATTCAGGCTGGAAGGTGCGAATGGCTAAGCAAGCCGTCCTCCTGCTGGCGCACGGGACGCCCGAGACCGCCGGCCAGATTCCCGAGTACCTGCGCAACGTGGTGAGCGGACGGCCGATGCCGCAGCACGTCATCGAGGAGATTCAGCACCGGTATGCGCTCATCGGGCGCAGCCCTTTGACGGAGATCACGCTCGAGCACGCCCGGCTGGTGGAAGCTGAGCTGGCTCGCGCGGGGCACGCTGTGCCGGTTTACGTGGGAATGCGCAACTGGCGTCCTTACATTACGGACGTTGTGCGCCGGATGCGCGCCGACGGCGTGGAAGAAGCTGCGGTCGTCTGCCTGGCTCCGCAGAACTCGCGCACTAGCGTAGGGCTGTATCATCGCGCGGTAATGGCAGAAGCCAGCCTGCTGCGCTTCGACTTCACGGATAGCTGGGCGGCTCACCCGCTGCTTGCCGAGGCCTTTGCCGAGCGGCTGCGCATCGCGCAGGCGCGCATGATTGCCGAGACCGGCTCACCCGCGCCGCTGCTCTTTACCGCGCACAGCGTGCCCACGCGCACCGTGCAGGCTGCGGCGCCGCAATCCAGTCCGGCCGAAAACCATCCCCGCCATTGGCCGGGCGACAAAGGCTCGGGTTCCAGTCCGGACCCTTATGCCGACGATGCCCGCCTGACGGCTTCGCTGGTCGCATCGCTCGTGCCGGATACGCCGGCATGGCACTTCGCCTTCCAGAGCCAGGGAGCGAGCGGCGGGCCGTGGCTGGGGCCCACTGTGGAAGAAACCATCGACCGGCTCGCGGCGCAGGGCGTAACGAAGCTGATTCTCCAGCCGGTCGGCTTTCTCTGCGACCATGTCGAGATTCTTTACGATATCGACATTGCCTTTAAGCAGTACGCCGCCGCGAAGGGAATTCGCATGGAGCGGCCTGAGTCCCTGAATGCTTCGCCAACGCTTGCCCGCGCCGTGGCGGATCTTGCCGCGAAGGGTTTGATGAGGCTCGGCTAGTGGCGAGTTAGTGCTACAACTTGGGTAACCTTGGCAGTGACGAAAAATTACCTTAGATTCTTTCCAAAGCCGTAATCTGTACAAAAATTTTGCATCAAACCTTACGGTAGAAGACAGTGTCGGCCTTCGGGTAAGAACGGGACTGGTCTTAGGGTAAAGACAGTACTGATTCCGGGGCATGAGATGATTCTGTTTCTTCCTGGGGTAATAAATCGGACAGGGCAGGTTTCGGCGCGTCCGGTTTATTGAATTCATTCAGGCAGCGGGGCCGTGAGATCAAGTTCTTATAAGCCGGGATCGGAGCGCACTCTGGTGGGGGTGGCGTGTCCGAAATGCGGAAGCGACCATCTGCGCCGCGTCAAGCGGGAAGGCTTCTTGCAGGTGAAATTCTGGCCGTTCTTCGGCTATTATCCCTGGGAATGCGCGCATTGCAGAATCACTGTCATGCTTCGCCATCGCGGCGAGCGCAAGCGCAAGCAGCCGGTTGAGGCCAAAGATTCGGCGTAGTTTCGCGGCGGATCTTTCCATACTTCCCATTTCGCGATCTGCTTCCGAGAGAAGCGTGCCTGTGGCGCGGGGCGGTGTGGTATAGCTTTCCTCATGCCTTTTCGCAGGTTCTTTTGCGCCGTCTTTCTTTCGGCGCTGGCAACGCTGCTTGCCGCGCAGAAAAAGAATGCAGCTCCCACGCCGCCGATGGGCTGGAATAGCTGGGACGCTTACGGCTTCACGATCGATGAAGCCCAGTTCAAGGCCAATACGCTTGTGCTCGCCTCCATGCGCTCGCTGGGCTGGCGCTACGCGGTGATTGACGAGGGGTGGTACATGCGCAACCCCCTTGGCCGCGACCTGGCCGAGCGCAGCTACCTTTACGACGCCAATGGATTGCTGCTGCCGACGGAGTCGCGCTTTCCTTCCGCGGCGAATGGTGCGGGCTTTAAGCCGCTGGCGGATTGGGTTCATGCGCATGGGCTGAAGTTCGGGATTCATATTGTGCGCGGGATTCCGAAGCAGGTGGTGGCGGCGAACCTGCCGATTGCGGGGTCGGAGTTTCATGCGGCGGACGCGGCGGACACGGCGGCCACCTGCCCGTGGGACGACGCGAACTACGGCGTCAAGGACAATGCCGCCGGGCAGGCCTATTACGACTCGATGCTGAGGCGCTATGCCGGCTGGGGCGTGGACTTCCTCAAGGTGGACTGCATTGCCGACCACCCTTACCGGCCTACGGAGATCCGGCAGATTGCCGCGGCGATTCGTAAAACCGGACGGCCGATTGTGTTGAGCCTTTCGCCGGGGCCGACAAATCTTTCGCACGCCGGCGATGTGGCGCAATACGCGCAGATGACGCGGATTGCCGACGATCACTGGGATGCGTGGGCGGTTCCGGGCAAGACAGGCGAGTTTCCCTTCGGTTTGAGCGAGGAATTCGACCGCATTGCGGAGTGGAATAAATACTCGCGGCCGGGATTCTGGCCTGATCCGGATATGTTGCCGGAGGGGGCGCTGATGCCGCATCCGGGTCTGGGCGAGCCGCGCGAGTCGCGCTATACGCGGGAGGAGCAGCGCACGGAGATCACGCTGTGGGCGATCTCGCGCTCGCCGCTGATCTTCGGCGGGAATTTGACCAAGCTGGATGATTTTACCCGCGCGCTGCTGACGAACCGGGAAGTGATGCGCATCGACCAGAAGAGCAGCGAAAGCGGGCCGGCGCTGATGCCGAAAAACGATGGCCGGCCGCTGTTGTGGCGCGCGTGGTATGCGCGCGTGGGCGGGCGGACGTATGCCGCGGTCTTCAATCTCGGCGATCAGCCGCTGAAGGTTGATGTTCCGTGGCTGAGCTTTCACGTGGAAGACAAGGCTCATGCTGCGTATGACGTGTGGGCCGGCAGGCGGATTGGGCGCGCGAAAATGCTGCGCGCCGGGCTTGAGCCGCATGGGTGT
>JASHPD010000166.1 GCA_030038315.1 Acidobacteriaceae bacterium | reverse complement strand
TCGCCGGTCTGCGGGTTGCGGCCGATGCGGGCCTTGCGCTCCGCCTTGACGAGGCGGCCGATGCCGGGGATCACGAAAACGCCGTGCTTCTTCGTTTCCTTGATGGCGGTCTCGGCGAGCAGGTCGAGGAAGGCTCCGGCCTGCTTGTTGGTCAGTTCGAGCTTCTCGGCCAGGTGGCGCGTAAGGGCGGTTTTGGTCAATCCAGTAGCCATGCTTGTTCTCCTTATTCAAAAGTGTTGCCTTGGGCTTCCGCTCGCCGCGCCGCGCCCCTGAGTTGAGGACGCCGACCGCGCCTGCCGCATGGAGGGAATCGACTTCAGGCAACGTGTGCGCGAAACCCCTGTATTCATGCGGCTCCGAAGAACCCTATCGTTCAACACAATGCGGCTTGGGAGCGGGTAAAGTCAAGGCAAAAGACCGGAATTTCCACAGTTTTTATTGGCTTTTTTGGGTATTTTGCCGAAAATTGCCGGTTTTGGGCCAAAATCGGACGTTTTTGTAGCGTTGGTGAGGCTCCCATGGGTGAAAAAGCACCGGCTCAGTGCAGGCCGAAGAGAATTTTTTTCTTTGGCTTCAGGGCTGCGGCAATCGGCGTATTGAGCGCATCGACGACTGGAGCGGCCAGCTTGAAATAGCGGATGACGGTTGCGGCAAAATTTTTGTCGAGCACGGCATTGGCGGGCAGCGTGGCGGCCAGTCCCCACTGGCGGCACTTGATGAGATCGAGCGCGGGGTGGTCGGCGGGAAATCCTTTTGGCGGGCGCGTGAGCGCGTTGCCTTCAAATTCGGTGAATGCTTTGCGCACGGCGGGCCTGGCGAGCAGCTTGCGGAACTCTTCGTGGTTGTCGAGCAGCCAGTGGCGGATGTCGGCGAGCTGTTCCTTCTCCGGCATGTAGGCTCCAGCGGCGATGATGACTTCCTTTGCGTTGACGTGGAAGTAATAGCCCGCGCCGGAGGTTTTTTCGAGTCCCTGATGCGACCACCATGCGGCGACGTGGGTTTTGTATGGGCGCTTGTCGTTCGAGAAGCGCGTATCGCGGTAGATGCGGAAGAGGCTTTTTTCCGCTGGGCGCACGTGGCTCGGCGCGAAGTCGAGCATGGCGTCGGTGACCTTGCGCACGATGGCCAGCATGGGCTCTTTCAGCTCGGCTTCAAAGACAGCCTTGCGCGGCTGGAACCATGCGCGGTCGTTGTTTCGCGCCAGGTTGCGTAGGAAGGTGAGCGCTTCCGGGCGGAAATATGGAACGACAGGCTGAGGAGCGGATTGTGTTTTTGCTGTGCGAGCCATGGTGAAAGCAAGTTTACCGGATTTTACTTGTCCGCTTTTCCGCTTTCCTCCTTGCGGCTGGCAACATTCCATACATGTCCTGCCGGGTCGAGTATGCGAACCATGCGATCGCCCCAAAATTGGTCTTCGAGCGGCGTTAGAATCTGCGCTCCGGCGGATACAGCGAGCGCAACAACGGAATCTACATTTTCGAGATAAAGATAGATCACTACAGGTGAGCTACCGTCTGGACGTGGCGCACGGCTGGCCAAATGCTTGGTTTCGCCGTGAACCATGATCAGAATCTCACCTATTCCCAGAGTTGCATGAACTACGCGCCCGTCTTCTACGCGGCGGGAGCGTTCCTGAGCGCCGAATGTATTTTTGCAGAACTCGATTTCCGCTGACGGGTCGGCGCAGACGAGCATAGGAACAACCATGTGAACCCATTTAGTCATCGGCTTGCTGGCTTGCTCCTTATCGAATTACTTTTAATGCGCCGCGGAATAATCCGTCAAAATCGGCGGAGAGAGATTCGTCTTTGCTGACGGCCTGCTCGATGGCCTTCTCCGCAGCGGGGCGCTGATAGCCGAGATTCACGAGCGCCGACAAAACATCTTCGACGGCTGCGCCTTTGACTGTGCTGGGCGTGGGAGCCACGGCGAAATCTTCGAGCTTGTCCTTCAATTCGACGACTAGCCGCTCGGCGAGTTTTTTGCCCACGCCGGGAATGCGCGTCAGTTGCGCATGGTCCTGCGATTTGATGGCCTGCACGGCGCGCTCCGGCTCAAGGCCGCTGAGCATCTTGATGGCGAGTTTGGGGCCCACGCCGCTGACGGTGATGAGGCGCTCGAAGAGGCGTTTTTCTTCGCGATCGTGGAAGCCGAAAAGGGCGATGGCGTCATCCGACACCTGCGTATAAATGTGCAGAGCGGCTTCGGCGCCTACACTGGGCAGCGCCGTGAAGGTGGGCACGGAGATGGCAACGTCATAGCCGACGCCCGCAGCCTCAACGACAACCTGGCCGGGCTGCTTGTCGATGAGCTTGCCGCGCAGATGAGCGATCATGCACTCGATTGTCTATTGCCGGGTTGCGGCGGCGCAATTTTATTCCCCCACGCGAAGAATTTTCTCTCTTGACACAAGCGGAAGTTGCGTTAGGCTCAATGCAAACCATCTGTCCAATAGAACTCTGCTCTGTCGCATGTCTGGGGGCGTCCATGCGTTTTTTGATCGTCGTTGTTGCCTTAGCCGGCGCGGCGGGCCTGGCTACACTTTCCGCTTTGCATCTTCTCGCCGTGCTCTGGATTCCGCTGGCGATGCTGCTTTTTCTTGCGGGCTTTCCGCTGGTGGCCGTCGTGGGCAGGAACTCGCTCTTTTATGGTCTCTTTGACCTCGACCTCTCCCCAAGGAATCTGCCCATCCGGCACTTCGTTGTTACGCTGGCGGCCTTTACCGTTTCGGCCTCGGCGTGGTGCATTCTGCGGCTTATGCTGTCGGCCGGCCCGGACAGGCTGGGAATGACGCCGCATTATGGAACCTTCCTCGGCTGGATCATGGATATCCAAAGTCCTCTGACGGCGTGCCGGCTTCTGGCCATCCTTGGCCCGCCGCTGCTGCTTGCTGCCTTCTTTGCGCTCTTCGCGCTTATCGTCTCCTGCCGCGAGGGCCGCTCGCTGGTCCGCGTTGGCGCCGGCGTGCTGGCGGGGCTCGTTGCCGATGCGCTCTGCGGCTTCTGGGTGCTCTATCTCGGCCGGCACTGGCTGGCTCGCGAGGAATGGCGGACCTCGTTTCACGGCCTGCTTGGCTGCGTTCACGCCGGCATTGAGCGGCTCGGTCCCGGTTATCACAAGCACTGGGCCGACCATGCCTTTGCCGGGATGGCCGCCATACTGGTTCTAGTGCTCTATGCGGTGCTGGGCGTTTACGGTCGCCTGCGCCTCGGCAAAGGACACACCGTCGCGGCGCTTGCCGGGCCACTGATGGCGGTGGTAGTGCTGGGATGGTGGGGCGCTGCGGCGGAGTTCTTCCTCTGCCGTTGGAATATCTCCCTGCTGCTGCTGGTGGCGCTCTTTGGCCTCATCAACGGTTTCATCCCGCTCTCGGACCACACCTATAAGATGGTGCATCGCAGCAAGACGCTCCCGCTCGCGCCGTTTGAAGCGCTCACGGCCAGTGGAAGAAAGGCCGCTATTGTCGTCGCCTCGGCCGGCGGAGGCATCCAGGCCGCCGCATGGACGGCCAAGGTGCTTGAAGAGCTGCACTGGCAGCACGGCCCGAAGTTTGACCGTGCGCTCTCGCTCATCAGCTCCATCTCCGGCGGTAGCATGGGCTCAGCCTGTTATGTCAACTGGATTGCCAACGACGCCAGCCCCGAGCTGCAAACTCCCTTTGACGCCGCCTCCGCCAGCAGCCTGGATGAAGTTGCCTGGGGCCTGGCCTGGCCGGATCTCATCCGGCTCTTTCTGCCCATCTCCTGCGGCGTTATGCCGGACCGTGCCCACGCCATGGAGCGCGCCTGGTGCGGCAACACCCTCAAGCCCGGCGCGCAGTTGGGAGCGCAGTTGGACGACCCGCTCAGCGACTGGAACGCGCCGGTGGCCCAGGCCAAGCTCCCCTCCGTGCTGATGAATTCCACCATCGTTGAAACCGGTGGTCCGCTTCTGCTCGGCACCACGAAGGTCGTTACCCGCAATCCGGCCCAGAGCAGGCGCGCCTCCAGCTCGTGGATGGATGGCGACCAGCTTCACGTCGAAGACGAGCATGGCCGCGTCCAGCGGGATATTCCCGTGGTGCGTGCGGCGCGTCTCTCCGCGACCTTCCCCTATGTCACTCCCGCCGCGCGGCCCGTGCACGCGTGGCGCCAGCCGCACATGATGGACGGAGGTCTTTACGACAACTACGGCATGGCCTCGCTCACCGAGTGGCTGGACCAGGCTCTCGAAGAGCAGGCGAGGCGAATTCCCGGCTCGCCGCAGGTCGAGAAGATTCTTGTTCTGCAGATCAACGGCTTTCCGCCGCCGGATTACGAGATTGCCGCGCCGGCAGAAACCCGCGGCGGGTGGGTCAAGCAGCTCATCGCGCCCATTCTCGCGCTGGTCAACGTGCGCACCGCCGGCCAGGTCTCGCACCGCGACATCGAGCTTGACCTGCTCATGGAGAAGTGGAAATGCCGCGGCATCGAGATCACCTCGGCCGGCTTTGAGCTGGCGAAGAAAGACGCGCCGCTCTCCTGGCACCTTACGCCCAGTGAGATTGACTGCATCAAGCAAGGCTGGAGCTCCCCTGGTCCATCGATCTGCAAAGCACGGCAGCAGGTTACCGACTTTCTCGCATCCGTGTGATGCCTGCCTGGCACACACAGAATCCCGCTGCCGTCCACGGGCATCTTATCCTCGGAGCACGGCGGTATACTTTGCGCGTTCGCGCGCTGCTCATGGAATCCAGTTTTTCTGCAAGGAGATCACACGATGAAGATTGTTTCCGCGATTGCGCGGTATCTGCTGGGGCTGATTTTCCTCTTTTTCGGCTCAAACCTCTTCTTCCATTTTTTACCGATGCCGGCTCCGCATGGGCTGGTAGGGCAGTTTGAAGGAGCGCTGGCGGCTTCGCATTATATCTATGTTGTCGCCTTCTTCCAGGTTGTTCCGGCGCTGCTGCTGCTGGCGAATCGTTACGTTCCGCTGGCGCTGACGTTTCTGGCCCCGGTGATCTTCAATATCATCGTCACGCATGTGCTGATGGCGCCGTCGGGACTGCCGATGGCGGCGCTGGTGACGGTGCTGTGGTTCCTGGTCTTTGCGCGCGTGCATACGGCCTTTCATGGGCTCTTTCAGGCAAAAGTGGACTGAGTGCTGTGACGGATTTCCACGCGGATCACTACAATCAAGACAAGCATGATTGAGTCCCTCTATCTCGGGCGCGTGGGGTATGACGAGGCGCTACGTTTGCAGGCGGAGCTTGTCGAGCTGCGGCGAGCGGGGCGCATCGGCAATACGCTGCTGCTGCTGGAGCATGAGCCGGTGCTGACGCTGGGGCGCAACGCCGACCGCTCGAATGTGCTAGCCAGCGATGCGCTGCTCGCCGCGCGCGGCGTCACGCTCTACCAGATCAATCGCGGCGGCGACGTGACCTATCACGGGCCGGGCCAGCTTGTCGGCTATCCGATCTTTGACCTGCGCAGCCTGCGCAATGCGAGCGGCAGCCGCATGGGGCCGGTCGATTTCGTGCGCCGCATGGAAGAGGCGCTGATCCGGCTATGCGGCACGTATGGCGTACGCGCGGGGCGGATTGCGGGCTTGACCGGCGTCTGGTGCCCTGCGCGCGGCGGCGTTTTAGGTGCGCATGGCGAGGTACAAGGCGCAGCGGGAAAGATCGCCGCGATCGGAATTCACGTTTCGCGCGGGATTGTTTCGCACGGGTTTGCGTTCAATCTTGCTACGGATCTGAGCGGGTTTGCGCTGATCCATCCGTGCGGGATTACAGACAAGCCGGTGACGAGCTTGAAGCTGGAGCTGGATCGTGAGGCTGCCGGTCCTGAACGATTGCCTGAGCTCGAAGCGGCGGCGTACGAGGCGGCGCGGCAGTTCGGGATGGTCTTTGCCGAGCCGGTGCTGGCGGTCGAAAGCGTGGATGCGCTGCGGGCGCGGGAGTTTCCTGTGCCTGAAATTCCCGCTCCCGAATTTCCGGCAGAGGACACGCCGATGCGGCCGCCTGCGGAGTTGCAGGAGCTTGTTACGGGAGAGCATCCGCGCGTTCGCGCCTGAGCCTGCGCTCTTCGCAATTTATAATCGCCGCTTGGGGCGGTGCATTTTTTAAGGCCCGTTTCATCGCGGAGAACGATCCATGCCGACCGAAGTCATCATGCCCCAGATGGGCGAGTCGATCGTTGAGGGCACCATTACCAAGTGGCTGAAGAAGCCGGGCGACGCGGTCGAAAAAGACGAGCCGCTCTTCGAGATTTCAACGGACAAGGTGGACGCGGAGATTCCTTCGCCGGCAGCGGGCGTGTTGACGGAGATCAAGGTTGCGGAGGGCGCGACGGTTTCCATCAACACCGTAGTTGCGGTGATTGGCGGCGCGGGCGCTGCTGCGGCGAGCGCGCCTGCGGCGGAAAAGCCGTCGGCAAAGGCTGTTGCGCCGACGTCGGCTGCGGCTCCGGCTGTCGCTGCGGTGAGCGAGCCGGTTGCCGATGCGGCTTCGATTCGTTCTTCGCCGCTGGTACGCAGGATTGCGCGCGAAAACAATCTCGATCTGCGCAGGATTCGCGGAACGGGATCGGCGGGGCGCATTACGAAAGAGGATGTGCTGCGGTATCTGGCGGAAGGTGGCGCTGCGGGCGCTTCTGCTCCGGCGCCTGGGTCTGCGCTCAAGGATGAATTGGTCCCGATGAGCCGGATGCGCGCGATCATTGCCGAGCGCATGGTGGAGAGCAGCCGCACGAGCCCTCATGCTTACTCGGTTTACAAGGTGGACATGACACGCGTGGTGAAGGCGCGCGAGAGGGCGCGTGCGGCCTTCGAGCAGAAGCATGGCGTAAAGCTCACCTACATGCCGTTTATTGCCGCGGCGGCGCTGGACGCGTTGAGGAAGTTTCCGATTGTGAATGCTTCACTGGAAGGGGATGCGATTCGCTATCACGCGAATGTGCATCTGGGCATTGCCGTGGCGCTGGAGTGGGGCTTGATTGTGCCGGTGGCGCGTGAGGCGGAGACGCGCGGGTTTGCCGATCTGGCGCGGACGATTGCCGACCTGGCGGAGCGCGCGCGGGCGAAGAAGCTCAAGCCCGAAGAGGCATCGGGCTCGACCTTTACGCTGACGAATTCGGGCGTCTTTGGCGGGGAGTTTGGCACGCCGATTCTGAATCAGCCGGAGTCGGCGATTCTGGCGATTGGCGGGCTCAAAAAAGAGCCGGTGGTGCTGACCGATGCGGAGGGCAATGACACGATTGCCATCCGCTCGATGCAGACGTACTGCCTGGGCTTTGACCATCGCATCATCGACGGCGCGGATGCGGGGAAGTTTATGGCCGCGTTCAAGGATGCGCTGGAGAGATGGGATAAGGCGATCGCCTAGCGCTACTCATGCGCCATCCACGGGTCGTAGGTGCCTACGCTCCAACTGTGGCCTTCAGGGTCTTTGATGGTGAATTCGCGGCTGCCGTAGTCCATGTTCTGAATGGGACGGACGATAGTTGCGCCGGCGGCCTGCGCGCGGGCGTAAACGGCGTCGGAATCGGCGACGGTGATGTAGACGCTGCGGGTTTCCACGCCGCCAGTCTCGGTGGGAGACTTGAAGCGCTTGCCGTAGTCGTCGTCTTTGGTTGAGCCGAGCATGATCATGCCGCCGCCGAGGGCCAGCTCAGCGTGGGCGATGGTGCCGTCGGGGTTGGCATAGACGGCATGGCGCGTGCATCCGAGCACGTTACAGAGCCAGTCGATGGCGGCGGGAGCGTCTTTGTAGCGCAGTGCGGGAAAGATGGCGGAGCGGGATGCGTTTTCCATGATGTCTCCTCGGTGTCAAGTTGACACCTCCGAGTATGCCGCTCTGAATCG
Organism: Acidobacteriaceae bacterium; assembly: GCA_030038315.1. Taxonomy (GTDB): domain Bacteria; phylum Acidobacteriota; class Terriglobia; order Terriglobales; family Acidobacteriaceae; genus Telmatobacter. The sequence continues at coordinate 4,456 of JASHPD010000166.1, read as the reverse complement.
AAAGCGTCTTGGAAATTTCGGAAAAGATATTTAGCCGGCAACCACGTGATTTGCCCAGGGTGTGCCGTGCAGGCGAGTGTAGGTGGTTGCGTCGATGCCGGAGAAAGCGCGGAACTCGTTGGCAAAGTGGGATTGGTCGTAGAAGCCGCAATCCAGAGCCAGCTCGGGCCACGGAATATCGGTTCCGGCATGGAGTTGCTGCACCACGCGCTGAAAACGCTGAACGCGGCACCAGACCTTCGGAGAAAGTCCCACCTGTTCCCGAAAGAGCTGCGAAAAGCGCCGCTCGCTCCAGCCGATCCGGCGCGCTACCTCGCTTACGCCGGCTGCCCGCGGGGCTTGCCGGAAACACTTCAGCGCAAATTCGATTGCCGGCCGATGCGCGGCCGTGCCGGCGGCGCTGCGCTTTGTCCATAACTCCGCCAGAAAGGATTCGAGGCAGAGCAACTGCGCCTGCGGTGTGGTGAGTTCGCGCAGCCGGTCGCGCAGCGTTTGTGCGCGCCGGCCCCAGAGGGCTTCCAGGCTGATCGTGCGATTGCTGAAGAGATCGGCGGCGTCGGCGGCAAAGAACGGGAAACCGCCCGGCTCGAAGACTATGCCAATCAGGTCTGCCATATCCGAGGTGTCCACGATCTCGTAGGTGGACCGTGCGCCGACCACGAGCGATAGAGCGGAGCGGCGATCGGGTTGTCCTTCCGGGCAATCCAGCAGAAAATCACGCGCCAGGTTGAGAATCACCTGCGTGCGGCCGGTGGGCAGGATGCGCTCGCGCCGGTGCGCCGGCTGCGGAGTGCGCGCGTACCACAGGCAATGAACAAACCGGCTGAGCGGCGGCGCGGGTTTGTATTCGAGGTAGATCATGCCCTCTCGTGCCCGTTATAGCACCCGCCGGGCAGGAAGACGAGCGGCAATTTCTTTCGGCTTATTCTAGTTTCATGCAGCTTCCGGCGCGGGATTCGGAGCTTGTGCAGATTATGGATGCGGAGCTGGCTAAGGCGGCGCGCAAGGCGGGCGCGTGGCTGGCTTGCCGGCCGGGGTGCACGCAGTGCTGCTATGGAGCATTTGCGATCAACGCGCTCGATGCGGCGCGGCTGCGCGCGGGGATGGATGAGCTGCGCGTGAGCGATGCCGCGCGGGCTGCACGCGTGGAAGAGCGTGCGCGGGAGTGGATTGCGATGCATGGCGCCGCATTTCCCGGCGACGCGGCGACAGGCGTGCTGGGCGGCTCCGACGCCGAGCGCGAGGCCTTCGACGAATTTGCGAATGAGGCGGCTTGTCCGGCGCTCGATCCTGCGACGGGGATGTGCGATGTCTATGCGTGGAGGCCGATGACATGCCGCGTTTTTGGCCCGCCGGTGCGCGTGGAGGGCGATGCGCTGGGCTGTTGCGAGCTGTGTTTTGTGGGCGCGAGCGAGGAGACGATTGCCGCCTGCGAGATGCGGCCGCCGCACGAGCTGGAAGCGGAGCTGGTTGCGGAGACCGGTTCGGATGCGGAGACTGTCGTCGCTTTTACGCTGATTCCGTCGCGATAAACTTGGCTTTGGTGCTCCGGATGAATCAGTTTTCCTTTCCTGCACGGCCCTGCTGGGCTGAGATTGATACGCGCGCTCTTGAAGAGAACTACCGCGGCTTGCGCGAGCTTGCGCGAGGACTTGCTTCCAGCGCGGAGTGTGTCGCAGTTGTGAAGGGCGATGCGTATGGGCACTCGCTGGAGCTTTGCGCGCCGGCTGCGGTACGTGCAGGAGCCGCGTGGCTTGGCGTGACCAGCGTGGAAGAGGCGATTGCGGTGCGCGCGCTTGCTTCTGCGGCGCGGGTGCTGGTGATGGGCGGCGTCTTTGCGGGGCAGAGCGCGGCGGTTGTGGAGCATGGCATTACGCCTTCGGTGTGGACGCTGCGGCAGGTCAATGCGCTGGAAGATGCGGCGCGTGCGGCGGGAGCTGGCGCGGGCAAGTTCACAGTGCATCTCGAAATCGATACAGGCATGAGCAGGCAAGGCGTTGGGTTGGATGAGCTGCCGGAGATTCTTGCGCGGTTTACGCCGGATTCGCCGCTGCGGATTGAAGCCGTGATGACGCATCTCTACGCGAGTGACGAGGCGAACCGGGTGAAGTCCTCGGCGCAGTTGGAGCGGCTGGAAGAGGCGCTGCGCATGGTTCATGCTGCGAATCCGGCGGCTGCGGCGAAGGTGGAGTTTTTGAGCGCGGGAGCTTCTGCGGCGCTGCTCGGCGGGGATGGCGCTGTGGTTGCCGGGATTGCGGCGCGGTGGAAGCTCAAGCCGATGCTGCGCGTGGGGCTGGCTTTGTATGGCGTGGCTCCGCGGTTTCTTCCAGCAGGCGCCGCGGGCTCCGGTGACGCGGGTTCTGGGGCGAAGCTGCGGCCTGTGATGACGTGGAAGACGCGCGTGGGAAGTTTGCGCGAGGTTCCGGCCGACGCGGAGATTGGCTACAACGGGACGTTTACGGCCACGGAGCCGATGCGGCTGGCGCTGGTTGCTGTCGGCTATGCGGATGGGCTGGATCGCAGGCTGGGAAATCGCTTCAGTTTGCTGGTACGCGGCGAGCGCGCGCCGCTGGTGGGGCGCGTGAGCATGGACCAGGCGGTGATCGACGTGACGGAGATTGCCGGTGTGCGCGAAGGGGATGAAGTGGTGATTCTCGGCGTGCAGGGCGGGGAAGAAGTTACGGCTTACGATCATGCCGATGCGGAGGGGACGATTCCGTGGGAGGTTTTTACGCGGATTGCGCCGCGCGTGGAACGCGCTCGCGTCTAGCGAGATGGGATCGAATCGACGCGTTCTTGTTATCCCATGTCCCCAAATGCGAGGGACATGGGGCACCCTGCTTTGTGCGATTCCACCCATGCGCAAAAAACGCGCATGAGTGGGGCGCCCACACCCTCACCCGGCGGTTTAGCTTTTCATGGCTTCCGGCACGTGTAGGGGCAGATGGGCGGCTCCGGCGGCGGCGCCGATCATGGCATCGATGCCCATAGTGGAGTTGAGCAGCAGGTGATAGAGGCCGCGGGCGCACCAGTCCTGGCCGTAGAACTGCTTGATGACGGCGGCGCGGCGCTTGTCGTGCGCGGCCAGGCGCTGGTCGGCGTGCGCCGCTTCGTCGGGAAATTTCTTCTGGAACCACTCCCGCCTGGCCGACAACGGCGCGTAGACAAAAAGGTGGAAGCAACCGGGCACGCCGGCCAGCGCGCAGGCCGAGCCGCGGCCCACGAGGACACACTCACCCTCTTTCGCGGCTTGCTCCATCTGCTTGCGCAGGAGCGCGTACATGCGCGCGCAGTCGAAGGTGTTGTCCTCGCAGAGGCCGGTAGTGGTGTAGAGCGTGTCCTGCCAGAAGATGCGGCCGTAGCGGTAATACCAGGGATCGAGGCGGTCGTCGAACTCGGCCGCGGCCTCTGCCGGCACGCCTCCGGCGCGGGCCGCCGCGGCCAGAAGCTCGGAGTCCAGCAGCCGCCAGCCAAGGCGTGCGGCAAGCTCATGCGCAAACTCGCCTCCGCGCGAGCCGTACTCGCGCTCGACGGTGATGACGCGGATTGGAGGATGGCTCATGGTCCCGCTTCCTTTGCGAGAAAAAGCATAGAACGGATTGGGCGGTTTGTGCGCTGCTTTTTTATGGGATGAAAGCGTGGAGTTTTGGATTGTTCAGGATGACGGGGCGCTTGCTGTCCCACGTCTCCAAATGCGAGGGACGTGGGGCACCCGGCGAAGCAAAAAGAACGGCGCGGAAGAGGGCTTCCGCGCCGCGCTTTTTGAACCGGTTGCGCCGGTTATTGCGTGACGGCTTCCACGGGAACTTTTGGCGCGCGCAGGCGCGGCGCGTGCGGAGCGGTGGGCGGTTCGAAAACGGAGGCATTGGCCGGCGATCCGCGCTTGATGCGCACGTCGCCTACGTCGGTCGAGAGCGTGATTTTGGCCTGGCCTGAGCCGAGAGCGAAATTCACGGTCTTGTTGTCTTCATCGCCCGGCGACGGCATGGGGAAATCCGAAACGATGTCGCCGTTGTGGGTGTGGGCGCTGATGGCGGCCGAGGCGTTGGCGGGGAGGGTCAGCTCGATGTCGCCGTTGCCGCTGTCGTTGCGCGCTTCGATGTCGTAGTTTCCGGCCGGCTCGATGGAGATGTTGCCGTTGCGGTCGTCAATGGAAACATTGCCGGCGATTTCGCCGAGGTCAATATCTTTCGAGTGCGTGGTGACGCGCACCTGGCCCCTGGCGCCGGTCACGCGCAGGTCGTCGTCGTCGAGGGTCATGTCGCCGGTGAGGTCGCCGAGCTCTAAATCCGTGACAGAGGTGTGGAGGTGCGTGCCGCCGATGAGGTTTTCAAAGTGCACGTCGCCGAAGATGTCGCCGTTGACGGTAATGGCGCCTTTGACGTCGGAGAGCGTGAGGTCGTTGCAGCGGCCGTCGGCGGTAATGTCGCCGGTGACCTGGTGGGCGGAAAAATCG
>JASHPD010000165.1 GCA_030038315.1 Acidobacteriaceae bacterium | reverse complement strand
TTGGAAATACGTCGCACGTTTGGCGTTGTCAGCGTGATGAATTGAGGATGCGTGAGACGATCGAAAAGGGAAGCGCACCTTCTTTGAGCCTTACGGCTGCGATTCCAGTTGCAAAGCGGGCACAGACGATGATTGCAGCCGATCGGAACCGCAATCGGATGTGTCTTGTCACCGCAGCACTCGGCGCGATGTCTAATCCGCTGTGAGCTTGTTATCCCGCTTATGCCTGCGAGTGCGCCTGCGATCGTACGCAGAGCCTCCGTAGTTGCGAGTCAAGATGTCGTGGTCGCTGATTGTTTTTCCGGGAACAGCCGTGCCGTCCTCAAGCTCCCGATCTGCCTCGCCAAGTTCGAGCGCGCCGCAAATGAAGAGCATGATTAGCCCAGCCAGAAAAATACTGCCGACGAAAATCGCGGCGCCATAGGGAACATGGGATACATACGCAAGATGAGCCACGCGGATCATGCGACACGCCCCAATCCGTCTGCGGGAAGCACGGGCTTTTTTCTGGCGGGGACCGCGTCGACCATCCGAGCGAGCTTTGCTTTGGTGAAATGAGAAAGGAGCTTGCGATCGGTCAATTCCGGACGCCGGCGCATCAGCTCATCGACGAGCTGCAGGCGATCCAACTTCATGAGCTTTGGAGGGGGAGCAGGAAGAGACTGTCCGCGCATCTCGCGGAGGCGCTTGTCCATTGCGTCGTCCCATACGTTCTTTTCAGGCTCAGGCTTATAGAGAAGGGATCGTAGCAGATGAATCGAATTTACATAATATCTGTTATCGGACGTTCGCTTTATATTCGTCCTGACAGCAGGCCGCTGAAGAGTTGCAGCTTAGGGAGATTTTCCCGTGCATCTTGCAGCTTTTCAGCTATCCTTGTTCCCCTGGCGGCCTAAAGTCGATAATCCGCCTATGCACACAATCGAGGGCCGGACGGGCTATCAATGGCTCAAGGCCGTTATTGCCTATTGCGAGTATCGCAGTGGGCGCGCCTGGCGTAGCTCATCCGAACGTTTTCATCCAGATAGCAGATATTCTGTATCGTTTAACGCGGCGACAGGAACAAAAGCTTTATTCTTTGGGGATTCTGACACTTAGCGCCGAAACTTCGAGCCGGAAATGCTTCCCTGCTGCGCAGCGTTACATCTTGTAGCGGCCCAGGTCTTCGTCGTTGAGACCTTCCAGCCAGCCGCGAATCTGCTCCGGCGATGCGGCATCGCCAGGGCCGCCAGAGGGATTAAGACGCGCGGCGTGCATGACGTCCTCGCTGACGTAAATAGGACAATCGAAACGCAGGGCCAGCGCGATTGCGTCCGAGGGACGGGCATCCATCATGATCTGCTCGCCGGACTGGTTCAGCCAGAGCACAGCGAAAAATGTATTGTCTTTAAGCTCAGTAATAACAACTCGCTGAAGCTCGGCATTCAAGTTTTGAATGAGGTTTCGCAGCAGGTCGTGCGTCATGGGACGCGGAGCCGCGGATTTGTCGATCTCATTGAAGATGGCGTTGCCTTCAAAAGGACCAACCCAGATGGGCATAACGGAGTCGGAGGCTACGTCTTTAAGGACGACGATGGGCATATTGGTTGCCGGGTCCATCATCAGGCCGCGGATTTTGACTTCCAGGTCCATCAATTCCCTCCTACTCTACGCCTGCCGGCGGCTTCTGGCTAGACGGCTTCGCCGACAAGACTGTTGGGATGCGTGGCAATGATTCGCACCGGCATGTAGCTGCCGGGAGCCGGGGCGATGGGTGACGTGGTGGTAAAGTTAACCGCCTTGTTCTGGCTGCTGCGGCCGGCGATCTGTCCGCGTGCAGGATTCTGGCCCTCCACCATCACTTCAAGAATTTCCCCTAAATGGTTCGCATAATTTGATCTTTGAATTTCGCGCTGGCGTTCAAGCAGCACTTGAAGGCGATGCGATTTTTCGGCTTCGGGGATGGAATCGATCATCACCAGCGCCGGAGTGTTGGGTCGCGGCGAATACTTGAAGCCGAAGACGCAGTCGTACTGGACTTCAGCGAGCAGGTCCATGGTTTCGATGAATTCGTCAGCGGTTTCGCCGGGAAAGCCGACGATGATATCCGTTGAGAGCGAGATTTTGCGCTTCGCCGACTTTATCCACGCGATGCGTTCGAGGTACCAGTCGCGGGTGTATTCGCGGGCCATGGCTTTGAGGACGCGCGTGGAGCCGGACTGAACCGGCAAATGGACGTGGTCGCAGAGGGTCGGGTAAGCGTCGATCGCCTCAACAATGTCTTTGGTGAAGTCGCGGGGGTGGCTCGTGGTAAAACGCACGCGGCGGATGCCGGAAACCTGTCCCACGGCGGCCAGCAACTCCGCGAAGGACAACTTCCCTTCCGGGTCTTTGTAGCTGTTCACGTTCTGGCCCAGAAGCTGGATCTCGGTATAGCCGAGGTCGGCGATGCGCCTGGCTTCTTCGAGAACCGAGGCCGAAGTCCGGCTGCGCTCCTTGCCGCGCGTGTACGGAACGACGCAATAAGCGCAGAACTTGTCGCAGCCCTCGATGATGGTAATGTAGCCGCGATAGGGATTCTGGCGCGCGGTGAACTCGGTCTCGAAGGTCTCCTCGGTCTGCCGGTCGTCGAGCCCGGTAATGCGTGTTTCGCCTGCTTCAAGCCGCGCGAGCATCTCTGGCAGCTTGCGGTACGATGCCGAACCGGAGACGAGCGAGACGTAAGGCGCGCGCTCGAATATCTTTTCGCCCTCCTGCTGCGCCACGCAGCCGAGCACGCCAAAGCGCTTGCCGGCCTTATGCAGCTTCTTGTAGTCGTTGAGGCGGTGGAAGACCTTCTGCTCGGCCTTATCGCGGATGGAACAGGTGTTGTAGAGGATCAGGCCGGCTTCCTCTTCGGTTTCCACCTGGCGGTAGCCCTCGTGCTCAAGCGTGCCGATGACCTTTTCGGAGTCATGCGCATTCATCTGGCAGCCGAAGGTCTCGATATAGAAGGTTTTTTCCTGCGACTTCACAAGTTCAAGTATATCGCGCCTTCCATATAGGTTTTTACTGGAATGGTCCTGTCTTTGTGCCGTTCGTCCGCCCTTCCCGATAGGCTTTAGCGGCGTCCGGCGGCACAAACTCGTCAAACGCCCGCTGCGCCTCGTCGTCATCGAAATAGACCAGTGACTCGGCTATCACTATCGCGGGGTCCCTGGGAGCGTGTTTACATGCCTCGATAATCAGCGGAATAGAATCATAGTCCTGCGCCTGCGCCAGTCCTTTCGCGGCAAGCGTGACCTCGATATAGTTGTGAGATTGCAATGCGCGCCTGAGAAGTGGCACGCCCCTGGGATCGCCTGTAATAGCCAAATTCCCCAAACCCTCATAGACCCCTACGAAAGCTTGTCCCGCAGCTTGCGAAAGCGTCATGTTGTGCCTCTTTGCCCATGCGACAAGCTCAGGAGGCGTGCCTCCTGTCACCTTCCCTTGCGCATCGTACATAAAGGGATCGGGTATATTGAGCGCAATCACGGGAATCGCCAGATTGACTAGATAATGCCAGTACATATCATTGCTATCCCCAAGCCTGACCAGTGCGCTCGCAATAATGGCCTTCGTGTCTTGGTCCTTTTGCAATGGAAATTGTTTTTCCAGCGCGGGAATGGCCTCAACAGCATGAGCATTAGCAATCATCTGCACGTGTATCCCATCGAACTGTCCTGATTTCACTTTGGCAATCGCATCGGGTACATTGGCCGGATCTCTGAAATACGTCAATTTGTTCGGCTGCTGCTGGCAAATCATGTATCCAGGAAGCATAGCCAGAATCGTCAAACATAGCCAATGTAGCAAACGGGCTTTCCTTTGCTCCGCACGCCTAATTAATTGATTGATTTTCATCTTCACTCCTTTGGGCGCGTTCATCATTGGATCTGAGACGGCGTTAACTGATAGCTGGCATTCTGTGAGGTAAATTGCGATAGAGCACTTTGAGGGTATGTCTGGTTAAGGACACCGTTAACATAGACGTAGTATGTCGGAAACATTGCATGATTGGTCACGCTCGCCCAAAATTTAGAGATAGCGGCCTTTGTAATATCAAAGGCAGAGAAACTGTTCTCTTATTTTGTGCATTGTGCGCTGAGATGGTTGAGGGGTGTACCGACACATCTTGAGCGGAGCCACTGAAAACTAACATTAAAGCTGAAAAGTAGAGCACGGAACAGGTAGACCAGAAAATTCCCCGGCACAATCTCATTCGAACACCTCCGCAGAAGCGCTGAACTTTGGGGCCCAGATTTCGATGAAAGACGAGTAACGAGAGAAATTCAAACCTTGGAAGATGATTATGGAAGGAGATGAGTCAGATATCAATTATTTTTATAAAAAACCAAGGGTGCAGTTTGCCTCTTATGAGGACCTGCACCCTTGGTTATTCATTTACAGCCTGACTTTGTTTAGTAAGGCTCGCTCGTCGGCACAGGCAGCTTCTGCCGTTGCGGCGGTTGCGTATTTGTGTTGCCATTGGCCACCTGCACCGGCCCGGAGTCGCCGCCCTGGTACTGTTGGCTCTGCTGGTACTGCTGCTGCGCGCTGGTGGTCATGGCGTCGAGCTCGGATTTGCTGTACTTCGGCGCGCTGATGTAGCCGTGGATGTGGTTCTTCGAGATATCGTTGATGACAATCTGCACCGGCTGCGGGCTGTCCGGCATGTAGAACATGGCCGGCTGGAAGAGGTTGACGTGCTTCTGCTGCACGGTGCGGTCGTCCACGATCAGGTTGAGGTCGGCGTACTGGTGCTTCACGTTCGCCTTGCGCAGGCTGATCTCCACCGGCCCCTCGTGGTTGAACTGCTTCGACTTGTCGATATCGAACTCGTAGTAGTTGCGCTCGCCGCGGCGCTCGAGGGCAACCAGCTCGTCGTGCGTGTGGGCGATGGAGCCCGTCAGATTCGTGCGCGTGGTGGCGAGATCGCTTTGGGTGCTGGCGATAGCCTGGTTCTGCGCGTCAATCTGCGACTGCATCTTATCGAAGCGCTGGTTGAGGCGCTGATTGGCAACATAGGCGCGATGCGCGGCGGCATGGCGGCTGGCTTCGGTCTCCGCGGCCGGAACCGCCGGCGAGGGCTTCGAGAGCGCGTCCACCTTGGCGGCCAGGGCGTTGAGCTGGCTGTTGGTGGCCTGCAGTTGGCTGGTGGCGGAGGTCAACTGCGCGGTCACCTGCTGGTTCTGGTTGGCCAGATCGGTGGCGGTATTGTGCTCGTGGACGGCGTAGACAATCAGACCGGCGGCAATCAGCGCGGTACCGACAATGGCCGCGTGGGGGGCGAGCTTTTTAAGCGGGGACGCTTCGGGCGCCTGAGCATAAGTATCGTCGAGCATGAAAACCTCCGGGTGCAACTCCATTTAGAGAGCAGGCACGCGGCGTTCCATGCGAACGAAATGGCATCTGATTGATTCCGGGACGGTTGCGACTTTCCAGAAATTTGAATACCGGGTAAAAACTTCCCGGTGCCGGAAATTCTTGCCCGGTGCGCTGCAAAAAAGCGCAGCTTTCAGCGCAGGCCGGTGTGGAGATAGGCCAGAAGGTCGTCCATCTGCTCCTCGTCGAAGCGGCCGGCAAAGGGCGGCATATTGCCTTTGCCGGCGATAACGGTGTGGATGATCTGGGCGTCGGTGGCAGGAGCCCCGCTGGGCAGCTTGCCGGTGCGGAAGAGATTGCGAAGGTTCGGCGGCGGCGGCTTCAGGGCAAGATCGTTATCAATGTGGCAGTGCGCGCAGCGGTCATCGAAAAGCTGCTTGCCCGCGGCCTGCTGGGGGGTGAGCGGGTTGGAGCGGCATCCGGCGACGGTGGCAACCAGCGCGGCGGCGGCGAAAACTTTGAGCGGAAGGGATAAGGTCATCGCGTAGAATCCGGCAAGGTGCTTTACTCCATCATCCACGATGAACCCAACTAATGAAAACCTGACTCCGATAGCGCACGCGCCCCGGAATCGCTGCTTCGGCTGCGGCGAAGCGAACCCTGTGGGGCTGCATTTAAAGTTCTTTCTCGCTGAAGACGGCGCGGTAGTATGTTTTGCCGCCGTGCCGGACACCTATGAAGGCCCGCCGGGATATGTGCACGGAGGCATCATCGCCACGCTGCTCGACGAGACGATGAGCAAAGCCGTGCGCTCGCGCGGCGTGGTGGCAATGACGCGAAAGATGGAGGTCGATTACAAGCGCCCAATTCCTTCCTCTGCTCCCGCCGCGCCAAAGACAATCCGCCTTGAAGGCCGCGTGACAACCAGCGAAGGACGCAAGCACTGGGCGGAGGCGCGCATTCTGGATGCCGAGGGAGTGGAACTGGCCGCGGCGAAGGCGCTGTTTATCCAGATCCTGAAATCGGACGCAAGCTGAATCCAGAAAAAGAATGCCCCGCCGGCCTGGTTGACCGTGCGGGGCATGGTGGATGTTGAATGGCCCAGGGATTAGTGGACCATCTGGATGGCGTCGCCCGTCACCGTGTCGAAGGTGGTGATGGACTTCGCATTCGCCTCGAAGGCGCGCTGTGCGATGATGAGGTCGCTGAACTCCTGCGAGATGTTGACGTTCGATTCTTCGAGCGCGCCGTCCTGCATGGTGCCGAGCCCGTCCGAGCCGGAGGTGCCGATCGAAGCCGTGCCGCTGGCAAGCGTGGTCGAATACTCGTCGTTGGCGTTCGACTGAAGCCCCTGCTCGTTGGCCACCGTGCCAAGAGCGATCTGGCCGACGTTGAGCGTCTGCCCGTTCGAGAAGCTCGCCGTAACCGTGCCGTCCGAGCCGATAGTGAAGCCGGTGTAGTTGCCGGCGGCATAGCCGTTCTGCGTGGTCGAGGAAACCGCGGAGGTGGACGCGACCTGGGTAATGGTTCCCGCGCCGTTCGAGCCGAAGAGATTCCACGTCATGTCCATCGACGAAGCGCCGTCCTCAAGTCCGGAGAAGCTAATACCGCTGATATCCGAAGACGGACTTACAAGGTTGCCGTCTGAATTGAAGGTCAGCGTGCCGGTGGCCCCGGAGCTGGGAATCAGGTCCTGCACCACGGAACCGCTGGTAGTGAGACCGGTCCCGGTGATAGTGAGCTGGCCGGTGGTCGCATTGGCGTTGACCGTGCCGGTAATGCCGGCCGCAGTCAGCTCGCTCTGCAGCGCCGCGGCATAGGTGGTGATCGATTCGCCGGAGGTCACCGTGGGCGCAGCGATCGTGGTCGAGACACCGCTCGCATTCGCGCCGGTGATGGTCAGATTGGTGCTGGGATCGACGTTGGCCACCGTTCCGCCGCTCGTACCAAACTGATAGCTGATGGTGTTGGCGGTGGAGGTGTTGGCGTTCAGCGTCTCGGGCACGGAGATGCTGTACGACCACTGGTTCGTGCCGGTGTTGGTATAGGTCACCGTTGCCAGGTAGGACTGCCCAAGCGAGTCGTAGACGTCGAGTGAGCCCGTGGCCGTTGTGCCGACAGAAGCATCTGAGTCCAGCGTGGCGTCCATGCTGAAGGTGGTTGTGGCGCTGGGAGCCTGGGTCTCATTTTCGGGAATGTTGATCGCAGTCAGCGGCGCATTGGTGTCAACTACTCCGTTGGTCGCCGGGTAGCCCATGACGCTCGCGCCGTCGGAGGTGACAAGGTCGCCGCTCGAGTTGAGCGAGAAATTGCCGTCGCGGGTCAGGTACTGCTGGCCGCCATCGTCAACGACAAAAAAGCCATTGCCATCGAGCGCGACGTCGGTGTCCAGGCCGGTTGAATCCGCGGTGCCGGTGGAGAAATCAGTCTCCGTGTTGGCCACCTGCGTGCCCATGCCAACCTCGATGGGGTCGCCGGAGCCGGTAGTGCCGACCTCCTGCGAGAAGAGGTCGGAGAAGTTGACGGTCTGCGACTTGTAGCCCGTCGTGTTCATGTTGGCCAGATCGTTGGCAATCTCGTTCAATGCCGTTGTGTCGGCATTGAGTCCGGTGAGGGGAATAAAGAAACTCGCCATTTGAGGATCTCCTTTTGCAGTCGTGAATCGTGAACAAAAGTTGAGGACCGTGCGATTGCGCGCCTGGGTCCGGTCGCTGCGCCCCGGGTATCAGCGCGTGATGCGCTGCCCATCGAGCGCCCGCGCGACGCGCAGCGCCGACGGGCGGGCACGCGGAGTGCCCAGGTTGCCGTGGGTTTTGGTTACCGGCGCGCTGTCGGATACGGCCTGGTGCGCCGCGATTGTATTGGCTCCGGCTGCGCCCCCTGCCGGATGCGCCGCATGAGCCGCGGAGGGATGCGCGCTGTTTTGCGCATTCGGCTGCGCTGCCGAAGTACCGGCCGCCGCGCTGGTTGGCGAGCTTCCCGGCTGCGAAGAGCTTTTTGCGTCCGAGCTGGACGTGTCGGTGCCAAGGGCCGTGCTCAGCGTCTGGTTGATGCTGATGAGCTGCTCCAGGCTGTTCACATCCACCAACTGGTCGATGTATTCGTTCGGGTCGACATCCGCCGTCGGGTCCTGGTTCTGCATCTCCGTCACCAGAAGCGTCAGAAAATCATTGGCGGTAATCGTCGCATCCGCCGCATCCGCCGTATTGGTATCGCTGGGGCTGGTCATGGCCTTCGCGCTCATCAACGGATTGGCCGAGGAAGCCGTGTTATTCCAAACTCCTGCTGCCGCTGTCATCTTGCCTCCCTGTTCTCGTGTTTGCCTGTTGCTCTACGCCATGACGGAGATACGCCCGTTGTGCGTGCGCGTAGTCCGTGCCGCCTCAACGGAGGAAGCAGCGCGCGGCGCGAACGTTGCCCTGTTGCCTGGCACGCTTGCCGCCTGGCTGCCCGTGTGCTGCTGCGCGGAACCCTGCGATGTTCCTTGTTGAGCGCTTCCCTGCCCGCTTTGCTGCCCGGCGAATCCGGCCGTGAACCCATTGTTCTGCGGCGCGGCAACGGTCGCGGTGATGCCCGGATGATGCTCTGAGAGATAGCTGTTCAGCGAGGCCATCTGCGTGCCGAGCGCCTGCGCCGCATCCGCCGTGCCGGGCAGGATGGCCGCGTGCACGCCTGTGGGCGTCGCATCGGCGCGCACGCTCACCCAGCCAAGCGCGGGGTCCTGGTAGCCGGCCTCGACCTGCCGCGCGCTGGCATGAACCAGCGTGGCGGACGGCTGCGAAGAACCGGCGTCGAGCGCCGTAAAGGTGTCGTGCGCCGTCGGCGCGGCGGCTGCGGCATGACCTGCATTCGCCGCCGCTGCGCCGGATGCGCCGGCAAGGGCTCCAGGATCGTGCATCTGCGCGGGATGTGCCTGCGGCGCCGCGGCCACGGCCGTCTGCGGCTGCGCGGCGGCCTCCTGGGACACTGCGGGCTTGAGCCCGGCCGCCTGGCTCGCGGAGCCTGCGCCGTCCTTAGTTGCGGATTTCGGATCGCTCGAGGCTTTGCCATCGATAGCGGAGGCAGCCACGGTCGTGCTCGCGCTGGCTGCCGATGGCGACTTCCGCGCCGGCTCCGCTGCGTTTTGTGCCGCCTGGGCCGTTTGCGCTTGTTGCGCGGCGTGCGACAGGCCTGCGGCGAATTCCTCACCCGCTCCCGGCGCAAGCGAAGCTGCCGCCCCGGATTGCGCCTCAGACTGCGCCTCAGATTGCGCCTCCGGCCCCGCCGTTTCCGCCGTAGAGGCCTGCGCCGCGCCCGCGATGGCGGATTGTGCGCTGTGCGGCGCATGTCCGGTATCCGCGCTCGATGCGAGAGATTCCCCTGCCTGCGGCGTAACGGCCGGTTGCGGCATCGGCATGGGAACAACGGACAGCAGGGCGGCCGGGGACGTTGTGCCAGCATCCTGCTGTGAAACGCCGGTGCGCCTGGTCTTGCCGGATTCCGTGGATTTTGCGTTCGAGCGGGTCGTCGAATGGGAGTGTGAGGCCGCGGTGCTCTCTGCCGCAGTGTCGCTCTCCGCGGTGGTTGCCTGCGGATTCGATGCGGCCGGCTGCTTTGCCGCCGCATGGAGCTTTTGCGATGCCGATGCGGTCTCCTGCGGCTCGGCGGATATGCTGGTCTGGAGGAAAGGCTTCCATGTCTGCGCGCCGGCTGCGGAGCCGGATACAGAACTGGATGCGTGCGCGAGCGCCTCTTCACTTTCGTTTTGCGCCGGGCCGACCGCGGCGTTCTCCTGCGGCACAGGCGCCGTCGATGTCCCTGCGGACTCCTCCGCGCCGGAAGAATATGACAGGGATTGCACCAGGGCTTCAAGGCCGGATCGGAAGCTCGGCGAGCCGGCCCCTGTTCCGGCCTGTATGGTTCCGGTCTGTATGCTCCCAGCCTGTATGCTCCCGTTCAACGCGCTCCCATTCGGCGCGGCGCCGTTCCGTGCAACGGTTTGCGCCCCGAATTGAGGCACGGCGGAGCGCGTTGCGCGTGTGCTGCCGGCGCCGGCGTGCGTCATCGAGCCTCCGGCAATGGCTGCCGCTTCGAATCCCGGGAGAAAGGTCATGCCTGCGAGGATATGCAGATGCCGTGCCAAACAAGAGGGGTCGCGGGTTAGAAGGATGTCAGGATAGCTTTCTTGGAGTATTTTGAGGATGGCTACTTGCCCTCTGGCGTTCGCGTAGCCGCATCCTTCCGCTCTTCGCGGATGGTGCGTGAGAGATACCACTCGTCAATCCGCTGCTGGCCTTTGCGCAGCTCTTCGATCTCGTCGGCGGCCTCGGTCTCGCGGATCAGCGTCTCGGCCTGGCGGCGTTCGATGCGCTTTAAAAGAAATGCCTGGCGGCGGCGCATCGTCTCGGCCTCCGCCTTGCGGATGCGCGGCGCCAGAACCAGGGCGTGCGAGTGGCCGATCTCCGTCTCCACCTGCGCGGGATGGCGCTCTTCCTGCTCGCCCGCGCGGACGCTTGCCGCAAGCTCGCCGCGGCCGCGCCGCTCGCGCTCGGAGGCGTTGCCGAAGGCCGCTTCGAGGCGGCGCAGCTCGGAGAGCGCCGATTCGAGCGCGAGCCGGTGCTGCTCCTGCTCGAGATCGCGGATGCGCAGAAGGCGCTTGAGGGCGTTTGAAACCGGCACGGCTTAAATTCCCTCCGCAAGCGAGGCAAGCTGGCGCAGCGCCTCGGGAAAACGGACCTCTTCATGCGCCTTCTGCGTGAGAAAGCCGCGGATGGCCCCGCGGGCTCGCAGGGCGCGGTCGAGCTCGGGATCGGAGCCGGGCCGATAAGCGCCGATACGCACCAGGTCCTCCGAGCGCGCGTAGACGGCTATCAGCTTCCGGATGAGCCCGGCCTGCTCGCGGTGCTCGGGCGCGGAGACGGCAGGCATGAGGCGGCTGATCGAATCGAGCACCTGGATGGGCGGATACCACCCCTCCGAAGCCAGTGCACGCGCGAGCACGACGTGGCCGTCGAGCAGCGAGCGCACCGCGTCCACCAGGGGGTCCTGCTGGTCGTCGCCCTCCATCAGCACGGTATAAAAGGCGGTAATGGAGCCGGTGCGGAACTGCCCGGTGCGCTCGACAAGTTTGGCCAGCCGTGTAAAGACGGATGGCGTGTAGCCCTTGGCGGTCGGCGGCTCGCCGGCGGCAAGGCCGATCTCGCGCGCGGCCATGGCAAAGCGGGTAAGCGAATCGAGCACCAGCAGGACGTGTTTGCCCTGCGCCGCAAAGTATTCGGCGACGGTCGTCGCGGCCAGCGCCGCTCTCATGCGCAGCAGCGGCGATTCATCCGAGGTGGAGACGACCACCACCGAGCGCTTGCGGCCCTCTTCGCCGAGCGCGTCCTCCAGAAATTCGCCGACCTCGCGGCCGCGCTCACCCACCAGGCCCACAACCGTGACATCGGCCTCGGTGTTGCGCGTCATCATGCCGATGAGCGTGCTTTTTCCCACGCCGGAACCACCGAAGATACCCACGCGCTGGCCGCGGCCGACGGTCAAAAGCGCATCGAGGGCGCGGATGCCGGTACCGAGCGGGCGCTTGATGGGGACGCGGTCGAGCGGCGAGCGCACCTTGCCGTCGAGCGGCGCGGTCTCGGCCGCAGCAGGCGGGCGCTGGCCGTCAATCGGCTCGCCGAGAGCGTTGAGGACGCGGCCCATCAGCGCGGAGCCGACCTCGATCTCCGGATGCGCGCCCGTGGCCCAGACCT
Source organism: Acidobacteriaceae bacterium (assembly GCA_030038315.1). Lineage (GTDB taxonomy): Bacteria > Acidobacteriota > Terriglobia > Terriglobales > Acidobacteriaceae > Telmatobacter. The sequence continues at coordinate 9,692 of JASHPD010000165.1, read as the reverse complement.
CATCGCCATAGCGGATGCCTTCATTGCTTTCGACCGGCATCGAAAGCACATTGGACCCGCGAAAGCCGATGACCTCGGCCTTGTGCGGACGGCCCAGGCGGTCCACGATCTCGCAGGTCTCGCCGACCGAGGCTAATGGCCCCGAGGATTCGATGGTCTGGCCGACGGATTCGAGCACCTGGCCGCGCCAGCGCCACGGCTGGCCGCGCCGGAGGCGGGTAAAGTAGCGGTCCAGGTTGTGGCTGGTCACGGCCGTCATGCGCCCGCCTCTTCGTTTTCCATCGGCTCCCGCGCAGCCGCCGGGTCCGCATGGGAGCCGGGACGGTCGAAGAAGCCGCGCTCGATCTCCGCAAGCTGGGCGCGGATGCCCAGGTCCACGGAGCCGAGATCGGTTTCGAGAAGGCAATCGCCGGTGCGCATTCCCTCGCCGGCAACGACTTCCGGCCTGGCGGACAGCTTCGGCAGCAGCGCGATGGCTTCGGTCCACAGCGCAACCTCCGCCGGCGGCGCCTTGAGCCGGATGCGCGTGGTGGCGGCGAGCTGTCCGAGGGCCACGCGCACCGCGCCGGTGAGAAGAAGCGGGTCCATCTGCGCCTCGCGCCGGAGAATGCGCGCGGCAACGGCCAGCGCCAGGCGGACGACCTCCTGCTCGGCTTCGTGCAGATAGCGCTCGCCCGCGGCGTCAAAGCGCTCGATGAGCCCGGCCAGGCTGGTTTTGTGCTGGCTTTCTTTTGCGGCGAGTATCTCCGCCTGGCGGGCGCGCTCTTCGGCGCGGCCGTCTTCCCATCCGCGCGCGCGGCCGGAGTCGTAGCTGCGCTGCTTCTCGGCGGCCAGAAGCTCCTCGAAATCCTCCGGACGAGCGGCGCCCGTCGCCGCTTCAGGCTGCGCCGTCTCCGCGCCGCCCTCCGCTGCTTCCCGGCGCGCCGCGGATTCTTCCATCGGCTCCCAGCCGAGCACCGGCACGGCCGGCGAATCCGGATATTCGAAGGCCTCGACGACGGCCGGCTCCGCTCCCTGCCCCGATCTCCATTCCACTGCCTGCACGCAATTCTCCTTGTGTCCGGTTAGGCCAGCATCTCGTCGCCGGTTTCGAGCTTGAGAATCACCTTGCCCTCGGCTTCGAGCTTGCGCGCGTAGTTGAGAATCTCCTGCTGCGCCTGCGTCACCTCGCGCGTGCGCACAGGTCCCATCACCTCCATGTCCTCTTCGAGCATCTCGACGGCGCGCGTGCTCATGGCCTTGAAGACCTGGGCGCGCAGATCCTCTTTGGCTCCGCGCAGGGCCAGCGCCAGTTGCCGCTTATCCACGCCGGCGACGATCTCGCGCATCGTCGCCGGAGGCACCGTAACCAGGTCCTCAAAGGTGAACATCAGGTTGCGGATGTTCAGGGCAAGCTCGGGCTGCCCGTCTTCAAGGCTTTCGAGAATGTGCTTGGACTCCTCGACGTGCAGGCGGTTGAGAAGGTCGGCGACAGCCTTGAAGCCGGAGTAGGCCTTGCGCTTGGTGTCGCCGACATTTTCCAGCCTGCGGTGAAGAATGAGCGCAACCTTCTGCGCCATCTCCGGAGAAAACTGCCGCATCTCGGCAAGGCGCCGGACCGTTACCACCTTGTGCTCCGGGCTCAGGTTGTCGAGCACGCTGGCCGCGCGGCGCGGGTCCAGGTGGGCGAGCACCAGGGCGATGGTCTGCGGATGCTCGCTGTCGAGCAGCTTGCCCAGTTGCACCGGGTCGGTTCTCTGCAGCTTGGCCAGGTCGCTCTGCGAGGCCTCCTGCGTGCGCCGCACCAGGTGCATCAGGTCTTCGGCGCGCTCCTTGCCGAAGGCCTCCGTGAGCAGGCGGCTGGCGTAATCGATGCCGCCGTGCATGATGAAGTTCTGCGTCTCCAGCAGCTCCCAGAACTCCTCGAGAACCTGCACCGAAAGCTCCGGGCGCACGCCGCGCAGGTCGGCCAGCTCCTCGGTAATCCGCTGCACATCCAGCTCGGGCAGCGCGCGCAGAACCTCTTTGGCAAGATCCTCGCCGATGGCGACCAGCAGGATCGCCGCCTTGCGCGCGCCCTTGATCTGCGCGGTGATCCGCCGCCGCGCCTCGCGGCTCTCCATGTCGAATTGCGTTGCAAGCTGTGCCATTCGCCTCGCCTCGTCTTCCTCGTATGCCGTTCGCGTCAATCGGAGTGAATCCAGCTTTGCAGCAGCCGCGAGCTCTGCGCCGGGTCCCGCCTCATCTGCTCGGTGACCTGCTCGAAGAGCTCCTGCGCGCGCGTCTTTCCGATCGGCTCGAGCTCGAGCGGCTCAGCCCCTTCGGGAATCTCTTCGCCCCCATCGGCCGGCGCGGGCAGCTCCTTGCCTTCCGGTCCGGCGGGCCCGCCGAGTCCGGCGCGCTTCAACGCCGGGCGCACGCCGAAGGCGAGAACCAGCAGGATCGCCGCCAGCAGGGCCGCATATTTGACCAGCACCGGCGAGTTCTCCGCGCGATTGAGAGCCTGCTCCACCGGCGAGACCGGGCTCTCGAAGCGGTTGCCGCTGAAGGCCAGGTCCTCGACCGTAACCACGTCGCCGCGCGTGCCGTTGTAGCCGATGGCGGCCTGCGCCAGCGCCGTCAGGTTGCGCAGCTCGGCGGCCGAGCGCGGCTGCCAGACCGCCGGCTTGCCCAGCGCGGCCGGCTGAATCAGCCGATCGTTGACCACGATGGCCGCCGTCAGGCGATCAATCCTGCCCGGATTCTCAATGCTGTGCCGCGTGATCTTCGAGACGCCGTAAGTGCCCGACTCCGATTGCGCCGTCTCCGGCTGCGTGGCGACCTTGGGATAGACCGGCAGCGCCTGCGTATTCGGCGCATTCGAAGCCGTGCCCGGAACTCCCGACGGCACCGGCTGCGCGCCGGCCGTCTCCGAGGTGCGCTGCATGGTGAGCGTCGCCGTCTGGCTGGGATCATAAGTCTCGGCGGTCGTTTCCGTAGCCGTCGGATCGTAGTCCAGCGTGACCGAGGCGCGCACGTTGCCCGGGCCGGTGACCGGCTCGAGCGTGGCGATGAGCTTGTCCTCAAGCGCCTGCTCGGCGCTCAGGCGCAGGGCTTCCGGCGTCTTCGGCCCGAGCGGCAGGTGCCCGGCCGCATCGACCAGGATCACGCGGTCCGGCGTGAGGCCGTCCACGGCGCCGGCGACAAGGTTGCGGATCGAATCGGCCTCGCCGTCGGCCAGCGCCGCGTGGCGCAGCTTGAGCACGACCGAGGCCTTGGCCGGACGCTCCTGGTCGCGGAAGAGCGAGTCGTGCATCATCACCAGGTGCACGCGCGCCGACTCGACATCGGAGAGCGTGCCGATGGTGCGCTCGAGCTCGCCTTCGAGGGCGCGCTGGTAGTTCACCTGCTCGTCGAACTCGCTTCCGACCCAGTTCGGCTTGTCGAAGATCTCAAAGCCCATCCGGCCGCTCTTCACGCCGCCCTTGGCCGCGGCCGCCAGGCGCGCCTTGTCGAGATCGGGCGCGGGAACGCGGATGGCGCTTCCCGCCGGGTCCACGTCAAAGGGAATCTGCGCCGCGGCGAGCGTCTGCTCCATCTGCCGCGCGTCGTCCGCGTCGAGGCCGGTGTATAGAACCCGCCAGTCCGTGCGCAGGCCGTACCAGGCGAGAAACCCCGCCAGGCCGGCAAGCAGCACCGCCGCGGCGACCGTCCAGAACCGCTGCCGCGGCTCCATCTCCGCCCAGCGCAGAACGGCGCGGGTCTTCAAGGCTCCGAGCTTCCCGGACCATTGCGCCCGGCCCGTAGGCGGCGGACTCATCTCCAACTGTGTTCCTGTAGCCATGCTGTGTGTGCCTTGTCGTTATCTGTGAATTCTGTTTTGCCTCGCTTGCCGCGCGACCGTCACTCCTCACACCGCGCGCCGCGGAGACCGTCAGAACTGCATACTCATGACTTGTTGATAGGCCTGCACGGCCTTGTTGCGCACCGCGAGCGCCAGCTCGAAGGCCATCGTCGCCTTTTCCGTGGCAATCATCGCCTCGTGCACATCGACGCCCTTGCCGGTCATCAGGCCGCGCACCGTGCTCTGCGCCGTCTTCTGCAGCTTGTTGACCTCGCCGACCGCGTCGGTCATCAGGTCGGCGAAGGGCATCGCCTCCGCGCTCTCCAGTCCCGTCCCGTCCAGTCCCGTCCCGTCCAGTCCTGTCCCGTCCAACCCCGTGCCGGCCATCGCCGGATTCAGCCCAGGCAGCGTGCCCAGGCTCTGCATCTGGCTCTGCAGGCCGTTCACTCCGCCGGCCAGGCTTGCGCTTTGAATCGCCGTGATCGCTCCCGTCATTTGTCTTCTCCCTTTTCTGCGATTTTGTTGGTTGTTCGTGCGCCGGCTATGCCTTGACGATGTCCAGGGCCGAGGTAATCATGCTCTTTTCGGCCTGCACCGCCGAGCCGTTGAGCCCGTAGGCGCGCGTGGCGCCCATCAGGTCCACCATCTCGGCGGCCGGGTTGATATCCGGATAGGAGACGTAGCCCTCGGCATCGGCGTCGGGATGGCCCGGATCGTAGCGCTTGAGCGGCGGCGCGGGGTCCTCGACCACCTCCGCGATGTGCACGCCGCCGGCCGGCTCGTCGTCCTGCGAATCCAGCGCATCCAGGCCGTCGAGTGAAGGAAGCTGCGGCATCTGCGGCATGGCGGGCGCGCCGTCAAACGCGCCGTTCATCGAGTCGGCGAAGCTATTGGTAAGCTGCGGGTCGCCCTGGTTGGCCGCGAAGACAACCATCTGGCGGTGATAGGTGCCGCCGTCGGCGGTGCGCGTCGTCTCGGTGTTGGCCATGTTGGCGGCCACGACCTCGGCCCTCATGCGCTCGGCCTGCATCGCGCTGCCCGAGGTATCCATCAATCCAAACAGGTTCATCGACCTCCCCCTTGTTTCTGCCCTTGAGCCTCAAAACGGGCCTATTTATCCGCGTGAATCGCGTCCATCTCGGTCTGGTAATCCTCTTTGAGCAGCGCAAGGCCGGTCTTGAAGCGCAACTGCGCCTCGGCCATGTTCAAGCTCTCGCGGTCCATCGAGACGTTGTTGCCGTCGGGACGCGTAATCAGGTTGCCCTCCGGGCGCAGGCGGATCTTGCCCGGCTCACGATCTTCCTCGACGCCGTACATCGCCCGCTGCATCTCCGCCTCGAAGTCCATGCCCACGGCGCGGTAGCCAGGCGTGTCGATGTTGGCCATGTTCTCGCCCGTCAGCTTGATTTCATCGGTGGCCAGATCGAGGTAGCGCGTAATCTGGTCGCTCAGCATCGTCTCGATTTGCATCTCTTTTCCTCCATGCCCGGCGTGCTAGTGCACAATCGCGCCGAAATCGATCTCGGCTGCCGTAATCACCGGCGCGTCGCCGGCCAGGATCGCCGCGCGCTCGAGCACGTGCTCGAGCTCGCGCACATTGCCGGGCCAGGCGTGCGCCGCCAGCCGCGCCATGGCGGACGAGTCGATGCGCTTGACCGGCTCATTGCGGCCCATCTTTTCGAGAAAGTGCCCGACCAGCGGCGGCAGGTCTTCGGCGCGCTCGGCCAGCCCCGGCGTGCGGATGAGAAAAACCGCCAGGCGGTAGTAAAGATCGGAGCGGAAGCCGCCCTCGGCCGCGTTCTTCGCCAGCGGGCGGTGCGTGGCGGCGAGAATGCGCACATCCACCTTGATCGTCTCGTTGTCGCCGACGCGCTGCAGCTCGCCGCACTCGACAAAGCGCAGCAGCTTCGATTGCAGCGCCAGCGGCATCTCACCGATCTCATCGAGGAAGAGCGTTCCGCCGTCGGCAGCCTCAATCCGGCCTGTCCTTCCCTGCACCGCGCCGGTAAAGGCTCCGCGCGTGTGGCCGAAGAGTTCCGCTTCAAGCAGCGCTTCCGGAATCGCCGCGCAATTCAGCGCAACAAAGGGCTTGCGGCTGCGCGGCGAGAGTCGATGCAGCGCCTGCGCCACCAGCTCCTTGCCCGTTCCCGTCGGCCCTTCGATCAGCACCGGCGTCGAGCGCGGCGCGACGAGCCGGATGCGCCGGCTGACCTCCAGCATGGATGCGGCGTTGCCGATCAATTCTGGAAGACGTTGCTCCGGAAGGCGTTGCTCAGGCAGGCGCGCGGAGGCGGAAGCCTCGCACCTTGCCTGGAGAATGACCGCGTGCGCCGGAGCGGGAATCTGCGCGGGCGCGGAATCTTCGAGCGTCGGCGCCGCCATCCATGCCGCCGTATCCGTGGCCTGATCCGCAACCTGATCCGCAGCCTGGACGGCGGGCGGAACCGCATGGACCATGTTGCCGGAATGCGCGTCCTGATACGCGTCCTGATGTGCGTCCTGGCTGGTGCGCAGCGCGTAGAGAAGCTCCTGCCGGTAAGGACCGCGCGGTCCCTCGGCATCGACGGCGCCCTCCGGCGTCATCACGTCGGCTTTTGGAAAAACAGCGCGAAACTCGCGCAGGAACTCGACGAGATCGAGATCCGGCAGCCAGGAATCGACGATGACCGCCTCCGGCTGGGCCACATCGGCCTCGGCCCATGCGCGCGCGCCGGAGTCGGCTTCGCGCACCTGCCAGCGCAGGCCGCCGAGGGTCTGGCGCAGGCGGCCGCGAAGGCCGGCGTCCTGGCTGACAAGAAGCACCGTGCGCGGATGCGGGCGCGATGCGGAAATGGGAGCCCCCGAAGAGGAAACTGTCGAGGAAACCGCCGGGGAAAATGCCGAGTAGGATGCCGCCGTTGCCACGAATCGTCTCTCCTGTCTGCGTTGCGGTTGAGCTGCGATGGACTTCCCTGACCGATGCGCTAGCCGGCAATGACTCCGGGAACCGCGTTCGGCAATCTCTCTGCGGGTCCGGCCGCGGGTCCGGCGGCTTCCAGCGCCGGAGGCAGCGCAAGGGCCAGCTCGGCCTCCGTGGGAACCCTGTAACCGTGCCCGCGCACGGTGCGGACCAGATGCCCCGGCGCCGGGTCCTTGAGCTTGCGGCGCAGGTAGTTCACATAGACGTCGACGATATTGGTCGTCTGCGCCGGCTCCATGTTCCAGACCGTATCGAGCAGCTCGACGCGCGAGACGCACTGGCCGCGATTGAGAATTAGCTGCTCGAGCAGCGCGAATTCCTTGTTGGTGAGCGCAACCGGCCTGCCCGCGCGGCGCGCCGTGTGCTCCATGCGGTCGATCTCCAGGTCGCCGGCGCGCAGCACCAGCCGCGCCTCGCGCTTGCGGCGCAGCAGGGCCCGGCAGCGGGCGCGCAGCTCATGCAGGCTGAAGGGCTTGGTCATCAGGTCATCCGCGCCGAGGTCGAGGCAGCGCACGCGCGTCTCCACCTCGTTGCGTCCGGTCAGCACCAGCACGGGCAGGTCGGCGTCAAGCCGGCGCAGATCCTCCAGCACCTGCTCGCCGTCCCTGACCGGCAGATTGAGATCGAGAATGGTCAGGTCCGGCAGCTCTTCGCGGAAGGCCTCGAGCGCCGCGGCTCCATCCACGGTGACGCGTACACGGTGTCCGTCCCCTTCCAGCCCGCGCGTCAGGAACACTCCCAGCGCCGGATCGTCTTCGGCAATCAGCAATCGCATACTTACGGTTTCTCCTGATGCCCGGCTTACCAGCAGCGGCTTGTCCACATTTGAGCCATCTGAATGAGAAGGCTTTAATATGCCGCATCTCCACCTTCGCGTGAGAGAAATCGAAGAGCAAGATTGGAAGACAAAAAGAATGCCATGCGATTCCGCAAAGGGGAAGGTGGAGATGAGAGTTTCTGAATGGGATCGGGAATGGGATCGAAGAGATCTGCCGCAGCTTTCGATAGCGGCTCGTTAGGAACGGCTCATTTTGCGGAAGGAAAGATCATGGATAAAAGGACGTGGATGAAAGAACATGGATTTCTGTTGCAGTTCGCTTTTTATTCGCTATAATGCGCGGAGGGCCCTTCTCGCGCGCGGCCGGTTTGCGTATCGGATGCGCGGGCTCGCGGGGAACGGGTCGAATTGTCTGGGGAGGAATGCCTGCATGGCTGTAACGCGGCGTCAGAAGGAAGTGCTGGATTTTCTTGAATCGTTTGTGGCCCGCAACGGCTACTCGCCCTCCTTCGAGGAGATCGCGCGCGGCATGGGCCTCAAGAGCCTGGCCACCGTGCACAAGCACATTACCAACCTTGAAAAGAAAGGGTTGCTCGACCGCGTGCACAACCGCAGCCGCTCGATCGACGTTCTGCCCCCCGGCGCGCGCACCCGCACCAGCGACCGGCTGCCGCTTGCCGGCAGAATCGCCGCGGGCCGCCCGGTGGAGGCGAGCGAGACGAGCGAAAGCATCTCCCTGCATGACGTGGTGGGCAACCGCGACGTCTTTGCGCTCGAAGTGCGCGGCGACTCGATGCGTGACGAGCACATCCTGAGCGGCGATTACGTGCTGGTGGAGCGGACGCGCACGGCGCGGCAGGGCGAGATCGTCGTCGCGCTGGTGCGCGGCTCGGAAACCACGCTCAAGCGCTTCTATGCGGAGGGAAACACAGTGCGCCTGCAGCCGGCCAACATCGAGATGGAGCCGATCTACGTGCCCGCCGCGCAGGTGGCGATTCAGGGCCGCGTGCTGGGCGTGCTGCGCAAATATCAATGAAGCAGGGAACAAGGGACCAAGAAATACCCTAAACTGCAAAGGCCCGGCGCAATGCCGGGCCTTTTGTTGTTGCTTTGACTCGTTCCCTCGGTCCCTTGTTCCCGTCCTTACGCGATCACCTTCTCCACCGTCTTCTCAATCGCTTCCTGCGGGACCAGGCCGACGATCTGGTCGGCCACCTTGCCGCCCTTGAAGAACAGGAGCGCGGGAATGCCCCGGATGCCGTAGCGCGAGGGCGTGGCAGGGTGCTGGTCCACGTTGACCTTGCCTACCTTGATCTTGCCCGCATAGGCTGCTGCGATGCTGTCCACCGCCGGGGCAATCGCCTTACACGGGCCGCACCAGCCGGCCCAGAAATCCACCAGAACAGGCTGCTCGCTCTTGAGCACCTCCTGGTCAAAGTTCGCATCGGTAAATTCAAAAACACCCGCTCCCGCCATGATCCTCCTTCATGCTCTGCCGGCTCCTGCCGGCCACTTGCAAATTCAGTCTCTCATGGGATGCGGCAGAGTGGGGAAAAGTCGCGCCGCGCCGGAATCCGCAAACCAACGGCGCGTTGCGCGGAAGCCGTACCGGCGCCCTGGCTGGCAATAATTGCAGTACTTTAGCCTCCAAAAGCAAGAGCGCCCGGACCTCTCAAACGAGGTCACGGGCGCTAGAGCAGCCCTCCCCCAGAACTGCCCACGATGCGTAGAGTATGGTGTAAAGCAGCAGGAATCAAGAAATCTTAAGTAATCTTAAAGTAACTATTATCTCGCATTATGAAATAGTTTGTTGAAAACATGCCTTATTTAAATCCTTTTGATTGTGGAAAGTATATTTCTGAACTTTTCTTTCTATAGCACTTAAGTACTCAAATATGGAATTACCGAATTCAAATCTGGCACAAAAGTTGCACCTTGCGCCGCGAGCTCGCTGACCAGCAGGTCTGTCGGCGGAAAGCCGGCGAGCGCACTTCGAATTGCAGCGGAAGCTCCGGGAATCTTCTCCTCGCACTCCACCAGGACCAGCACCGCCGGGCCCGCGCCGCTCAGCGCAGCGCCCAGAATGCCATGCTCTCCGGCAAGCGGCAGAAGCGGCGGCAAGAGCGGGCAGACGGCGGCGCGATAAGGTTGAT